>NVTQ01000026.1 GCA_002401635.1 Pseudomonadota bacterium | reverse complement strand
ACAAGCAGATGGCTAGGGTTCCCTTCTTTGGTACTTTCTTGGGAACGCAAGAAAGAACAGGAATCTTCTGCAAGCTTTTGAGCTCACATTCGTGTAAAAACTTACACCAAACACTATTCAAATAATCATTTTAGTTTCTGAGGAGAGTCTATATAGTCGTTCAGGAATTGGTTTACCGCTACGCCTTCATGCGACCAGTTTTTCATTTCACCGTCACCCCCGAGTGTTTGTGCCAGGGGTCTAGCATTCATCATGGATCCCTAATAAAAAATTCAGGGATGACGAGCGTGAAAATCATAGCAATAACGGTAACTTCATACATAAATCACCATAGCACCCTTATTTAACCCCTTAAAGTGGCTTCCAAGCCACTATTTATAGAAAAGTAAGGGCTTAAATCATTATATTTCAAGTATTTACCTTGGTTCGACCCCGACCTTTGCCGACCTTTAGAATTCGTCGGACAGTAGTGTATGTGTTTTATGAGCTAGGTCACTGCTTGGCTCATAACAAGGCTATAGCGTAGCTCTTCTGTTCAAGGAGGTTTATATGATTGACAGTAATTTTATATCTAATCTAACCATGACAAATTGGCGTGCTCTTTTACAATGGTATTTCGAGCATTTAAACACGTCCTCGCTTATTCAAGCCCTGCAACAAGGTGAAGCATTCTCAAACCATGATTGGCATACATTGATGGTATTAAATATAAATATCCTTATTTTATTTTGTCTTATTCAGCTGTTTATAAAGGTCCATAAGCAATCAACCTTTCATGTATGGCTTAAAGAAAAGCGCTCTCTACTAAATCGTCGCTTAAGGCATCCTAGGCAAACCAAACCTGAAGCAAAGATTTCAAGCTCCAGTTATTTGAAGCAAGCCTATAACCTTCATCGTTTTGCTATGTATGAGCCTGCCTTAGAAAAGTATAAACTGGCATTACAAGCAGCCCCCCATGACCTCAATACATATTTACTCGGTATTAAAATTATATCTGAAATGGATGAGCCCAATAAAAAATTTATCCAATTCTTATTGGCTAGCATTGCAAAACTTCGAAAGAAAAACCCTGCGACTTGGCAAGAAGTCGTGAAGTTTGGACATGAAAAAGCACCAACATTGGCTCAATGGCAAACTACAGCATAAGTTGTGAGTCTAAAAGTGCGCTAACCGCTAAAGCGATCCAATACGCTTGGTTAATGCCTGACTAATCGCAACAGCCTGCTTGGGTGATAGGAAGGATAAAATTTTACCCACCTGTTTTTCATTCATGCGAGAAAACATTTTCACAATGATTTCCATATCCATTTGCGCAATCACAGGTGCAGCTTTCACTGCCTTCATACCTTCATACACAGCGGTAAGGCGTTTGATTTTTTTATCATTAATGCTTTTTTCTTGATCCAACAAGTCTTGAATACGTGCTTCCAGTGCAGTTAGTTCTTCGATACGTTTGCTAGCAAGGGATTCGGCTTCTTGGGCAATCACCTGACGCTCTTCAAGCTGTTTTTCGCGCCTATCCATTTTTTCCCGTGCTGACTGCAATGAACCTGCATCCAAGTTTTTTTGTGGTTGCCGCTGTTTTTCTTCATCAATCGGCATGTTTGCAGCGGCCTCTGCCGATGGTAGCCATAAATTACCCCACAGTGCCAAAGCTTCATCCGCAGCTGCTTTGGCATTATTTTCAATACTCTCTGATGCAACATTTACATTCACTTGCTGTAAAACCAGCTGCTGTTCATCATGTTTTATAAATGATAAACCAATACGTCCAACAATAAACACTGTTAATAATGCCAACAATATTGGCAAAGTTCGCCTATTCATGGTTCGAGCCTTCGCGTATATACTTGGCAGCAAAGATGTCATCCATCTGCTTTTGTTGGCGTGTTTCATTGGCTCTCAATATTTTTTTATCCAGTTTTTGTTGCATTTTAGCGTGTGAATCATGTTTTTGGTTGGCCGCAACCCAACCTCGAATCAACGCCGCTTCTGATTCATATAATTCATTCATCTCTGACTCAATCTGAAGTAAATATAACTGTTGTTCACGYTTTGCMGCTTCCATCATTAATAACGTAGAGGCTTCCGTACCTGCCTCAAGTGTCGTATCACGCTGTACAATCAACTGCTGCATGGTTATTTCAACKTCACCRCGTCTTTGCTGCAATACTTGTCGCTGGCGACCCAGTGCAGCCAATGCTTCTTGGGCTTTTGTGCGTTCATTTTCAGCCAAACGCGCTAAAATTTGATGGGGAGATAAACTCATGGCTTAACGGGTTGTTCTGCATTTTGCATCAACTGTAACAATTGTTGCAAAGCATCTTGGCGACGACATTTAGCATCTGGTGTTTGTTGGAGGAAATGCCTAATTTGCGGCATACGCGCAATCACACGGTCAAGCTCAGGATTGCTACCTTGTTCATAAGCACCCATATTAATCATATCCTCCATGCGTTCATACAATGATAACTCTTTACGCAAGGAGCGTGCCGCATTCAAATGCTCAGTCTCACTTAACTGGGTTTCAAGCCGACTTATGCTGCGTTGCATATTAATGGCTGGATAATGACCTTGCTCAGCTAGCTTTCGATCCAACACCGCATGCCCATCCAAAATTGCCATCGCAGAATCTGCAACAGGATCGGCAGACAAATCATCGCCTTCCACCAAAACTGTATACAAACCACTAATATCACCACGTTTATCTGCCGACTGTGAACCTGGACCTGCGCGCTCTAAAAGCTCCGCTAAAGCAGTAAAACATGAGGGTGTATAACCCTTACTGGCAGGCGGCTCACCAAGCATCAAGCCAATTTCACGCTGAGCTTGCGCAAACCGTGTCATGCTATCCATCATCAATAACACACGCTTTCCCTTATCTCTAAAGGCTTCAGCAATGGTTGTTGCCAATAGTGCTGCACGCACACGTAAAACAGGCGGCATATCCGATGTTGCCACAACAACAATACTGCGCTCTAGGGCCTCTTTTCCCAATGACATATCAAGAAATTCGCGCACTTCGCGGCTGCGCTCTCCGACCAAAGCAATCACATTAATATCGGCATCCGAATTTCGTGCCAGCATACCCATCAACATACTCTTGCCCACACCTGCACCCGCAAACAAACCCAAACGCTGCCCCCAACCCATGGGTAAACAGGCATCCATCATACGCACACCCAAATTCATGGGTTCGTCAATAATATGACGATCATATGGATTCAAGCGTTTTCCATGTAGAGGGTAAGATTTTCCAGAGGCATGCAATACCTCGCCATCCATGGGTACACCCAAGGCATCCAAGACTCGCCCTTTTAATGTATCATCTACTTGTATGGAAGGTTCATGAAGTTGTGGAACAACCACATCGCCAGGTGCCATGCCCCGTGTTGAGCCTACAGGCATTAAGAGTGTTCTATCATCACGAAAACCAACCACTTCAGCTTCAATACAATGACCCGCAGAACATACAATATCACAAGCATGACCAATGCTGCTGGTGAGCCCAGTCGCTTCAACCATTGGCCCTAAAACTTTATGCACACGCCCTCGTAAGGGATATGGGGTATGTTGTTTTATACCGTCAAGAATTTGTCTGCGGTAAGTCTTGTTGCCAAGTGATGGTTTCAGCGTAAACGTCATACAAGCTCTTCAAGCTCGTCCACGTCACCATCGCCCTGCAATCGCATGCGTAACTGTTCAATGGTTTTTTTAACTGCCTGCTCTGGATCAATTTGAATATCTTGCTGTTGCGATATTAAACGGCAACAACCTGACGGCACATCAGACTGAGCCCTTAAACGCCATTTACCTATATCACCCTCTTGCATCAAACGCTCAAAAACGCTCATATCATCTGGGCTCACCAACAATAATAAATCTGACACACTGGGCATTTCCAAGGCCGCCCGTTGTACAGATGCAAGCATCATCTCATAGCGCTGTTCACCAAGCTCGCCCAACACATGCTCAATCACAGCTTGCGCAATATCCAATACTGTATCGTTACAGGCATCGGACAAGCTCCGCACCTGAGATTCCGCTTGTTGTAACAATACATCCAAGTGTTCAAGGCTTTGCTCTGCGCGTTTCGCGCCCAAAGCCATGCCTGCTTTTTCTCCCGCAGCATAAGCCTTATCATAGGCCTCTCGCTCCATGAGCTCCGCACGCCCTTGCGCCTCCTGCAACATGCGCTCCAACTCCTGCATGCGCTGCTCTTCTCCTGCCGACACAGGTGCAGATGTTTCAATCGCAGCCAGAGGTGTTGCGCCCAAAACAGGGTAAGGAGAAGAGGGCGCTTCTTGATGCAATGCTTTGTCTTCCATAATGGGCAAAGGTGCTAATGCCATCAACAATCCCCTATGACCATGACATTTAATTTACACCATATCATCGCCACCTCCCAAGGTGATYGAGCCATCYTCATCMAGTTTRCGCACARCACGCAGAATCRTTTGCTGCGCATCTTCAACATCCRCCAATTTTAACGGCCCCATCACYTGCATATCCTCACGCATAATTTCAGCAGCACGTTGCGACATATTGGCAAAAAAGCTTTCTGCCAAATCATCGGATGCGCCTTTCAAGGCTCGTACCAAATCATCGGATGAAACATGTTTTAAAATGGTTTGAATATCCCGTGCTTCCAACTCAAGAAGATCCTCAAAAATCAATAACAACTTATCCACTTGCGAAAAGAGTTCTTCGTCTTTTTCTTCCAAACGTTCCAAAATAGGCCGTGAAACACTCTTATCCAAGGTCTTAAGGATTTCGACAACACTCACCATACCATCAAAACTAATACCCGTATTTCCTGTGGATTCGGATAATTCCTTTTCCAAGGTCTCTTCAATATCACGCACCAATTCTTGCGGCACACTTTCAATTTTGGACATGCGCATCACAACAGACATTTGCATATCTTCAGGCAACAACGAAATAACCTGACTTGCCACAGATGTATCGAGGTTCCCCAAAATAAGGGCGATGGTTTGTGGGTGCTCTGCCTCAATATAACTCACAATCATCTCTGGTTGAATGCGCGATAGCTTCTTCCAAACAGTCACTTTCGTGGGCTGGTTTAAATCGGTCATAATACGATTCGCACGATCTTCATCGACCGCCAAGTGTAGCAGTGCCATCACATCTTTATGCGATGAATGCATCATTGGGTCATCTGAATCATGCATCTCCATATATTCATCGAGCACTTTTTGTAATACGTCACTGTCAATTTTTCCTAAATCCGCCATGCGTCTAGCAAGCCGTGACATCGTGGCATCATCCATCGCTTGTACCAAAGGAGCCGATGCTTCTGGCCCCAAAGCAAACAACAAAATCGCCGCTTTATCATCACCATTTAATGACCGAGTGCCTTTACTCATGTCGTTCCTGTCCATTCATTCAAGACTTTTCCTGCGCGGTCTGGGTTCTGCACTATGGCTTGGCGCGTGCGTTCCAGTTTATCCAAACGTGTACGCGCTTCATCTGATAATGTTGGCTGATAAGCCAACGCTGCACTATTTTCTAGGCTATCATCTGAGGGTTTTTCAGCCGCAGTTATACGTTGTGCCAATGGGCGTAATAAGAACCATGCCAATAAAAACAACGCTACGCCCACCAAACCATAACGCAGCAATTCTAAGTAAAAAGCCTTGTTTTCAGTAGATTGCAATGCCTCTGTGTCTGACAACCCTGAAATGTCCAATAACGGCATGCTTTGTAGTTCAACACTATCACCACGATCCTCATCAAAGCCCATCGCTCCACGCACCAACGTTTGCAAACCTTTCAACTCGCTTTTCCCGCGTGGTACGAAGGTTTTGTTGCCTTCGGCATCAACAGTAAAACTTCCACCCACAATCACCGCAACCGAGAGTTTATCAAGGTTGCCAAAGGGGATGATACGATGCTCCGTTGTTGAGCTTATTTCATAGTTATTTGTTTCATCACGGCGGCTTGCACGATCGCCTGCCTGCTTGTTCCCAGCCCCACCTAAAGCAGTTGCAGGGTTCGCCCCTGGGGTATTGGATGCCACCCCCGGCACGCCAGAAGCTGATGACTGCGATGATGTGCGCGTCTCTTCGGTGCTACTCTGACTACGCAAAACCTGCTCATCAGGATTGTATTTTTTGCTATTCTGCTCTACATATTCACGGTTAATCTTCGCAGACACGCGTACCACGGCTTGCCCAGCGCCAACAATCTGTTCAAGCATTGTGGTTAAACGACTTTCCATGCGTTTTTCCACCTGACTTTGGTAGTTTTGCATGCTTTCACCTTCACCAGCAGCCTGCGGATCATCCTTGGACGTTAATAAATTACCTGATGAATCGACAATGGTCACCGCTGATTTATCCAATTCTGGGATGCTCGCCGCAACCAAATTTTGAATGGCTTCCACAGTATTCTTTGACATGCGTTTATTGCCCATCAACTGCAACATGACTGAAGCACTCGCCTTACGATCATGATCCGCGAATGCAGATTCCTTTGGCATGACCAAATGCACACGTGCTGCTGTTACTTGCGGCAATACTTCAATCGTACGCGCCAACTCACCTTGCTGGGCGCGTTGTAAGTTTATTTTTTGCGTGAAATCACTGATACCAAACTCATTACCACGATCAAAAATTTCAAAACCAGTACCAGTACCAGGCATCATATCCTGACTTGCCAATTTCAAACGCATGGCATAAACTTTATCTGCAGGCACCAAGACCGTTCCACCACCTTCCAACTTATACGGCACATGCTCTTTTTGTAACATTTCAACAATGGCTGATGCATCTTTCTCACTCATGCCGCTATAAATCGGGCGATAAGGTGCTTCCGATGACCACAACATCAAGCTAAGAAAGCCCACCAACATCAARGTTCCTGCAACAAAYAGCAAAATRCGGCGRTKAYYMATAAGRCTATTTTGAATCTGAATAAACTGGCTSCCTRCGGGGGCTGYGCCAGCACCAACCTCRCCTTGYARCGGCGCACCCATTGCCTGCACCCCTACATTCTGCGATGCTGCTATTTGTTGGGTTTGAGGTAAATCAGCCATACATTACTCCTAATCATTGTTTTAATATTCTTCACAGCATCGAACAAACTCAAAGATGCAACAGTCCTATTACACCTGCATACGCATAACTTCACGGTATGCATCGACCATTTTATTGCGTGCTGCCATCATCATTTGGAATGATAACCCCGCTTTTTTTACCGCCAACATCGTTTCAGTAACATTACCTGTACCATCGACAGCCAACGCCTCTGCATTTTTAGCGGCTGCTTTGACATCATGATTCACATCAGCCGTATATTGTTTCAATAAAGCACCAAAGTTGCCTTTGGGTTTGCTATTCTCTGTTTGTGTGGTTTGTATCAGTTGTGAGGGTAAACCTTGAATATTCATCATTATCTCCTAGCGCATAAGTTCGAGTGATTTAAGAAACATCCGCTTGGAAGCCTCCATCACCGTAACATTGGCTTCAAAACTTCGTGCTGCTGAATTCATATCCACCATTTCTTGTACTGTATTAACATTGGGCATTTTYACATTGCCATTCACATCTGCATCTGGATTGCTGGGGTCATACACTTCACGAAAAGGGCTTGGATCYTCGATTGTTTTGACAACCTTSACCGATTGCAAAGAKCCTTGATTGAATGAGCTTTGAAACACTGATGAAAATGATCGATTCTCTGTGGAAATAGCCTGAAAAATAACTTGTCTACGGCGATAAGGGCCGCCTTTTTCGGTACGTGTTGATTCCGCATTGGCAATATTTTCTGCGACAACATCCAAACGCGCACGCTGGGCAGACAAGCCCGCCGAACTAACATGCATAGAGGAAAATAACGTGTTAGGCATTAGCGACCTCCCTCTTTAATCACATTGGCAAGGCCACTCAAGCGACCTCTCAGGATTGTCATATTCAATTCATGCATCATTTGATTTTCAGCCATCGCYGTCATTTCSTGYTGTGTATCTACGGTATTACCATCCATACGCGCAGCCACCGAAGCGCGATTAAAAACACCACCACTTAAAGGTGCWGAYTTATGMGGYTGRAGGTGRGMGGGRTTGGTTCTARCCAKCGAAGTTGAACCCGATGCTGATTTTTCCGCCATAAAATCTGAGAATGTGCGCATATCAGCGCGRTAATTRGGYGTATCTGCATTGGCAATATTTGCCGCATAYACACTTTGCACTCTTTCACGTGCCKACATYGCYGATTCTAATCGTAGAARTCCAGCRCCAAATAACGWCTGAGSCATATTACCCTCCCTAMAGAAGATTGATAACGGTTACGCTCAGTTCCCTCTGAAAACGCGGTGATTACAAGCATAAAAGCCGAAAACTACCTCGCTGCCCTGTTCAACATCACATAAAATAAAAGCGCACTTCTATCTCGTCAGTTTTTTGACAGCTTAACCACCTCATCGTGCTACAAAGCATCTTTTATGAGGTTKATTAAGCCRAAGCAAWWGMCATGCCAGAATGRTARTCTTTAAGTTTGTTGCGTAAKGTTCGAATACTGATRCCCARTAGTTTTGCRGCTTCCGTRCGATTMCCCTGCACATGCTCCAAYGTTTGCTCAATCAAAGCWCGTTCCATATCCCGAATRCTCATRCCCGCCTGAACATCCACGGCTGAATTTTCTTGGYTCGATGTTTGAGATACYGGCAWAAAACCCAAGTGTTCGCGATGAATATGCCCATCAAGACTCATTAAAAATGCRCGGTGCATACAGTTTTCCARYTCSCGRACRTTACCCTGCCATGCATGTGCCTGAAGRTGCGGYAATACATCTGCTGCCAGTTTRGGYGCAGGTTTRTGATACATMTCTGAAAACTTTTTCARAAAATGATCTGCCAATGGCTTAATATCATTGGGTCTTTGGCGCAAGGCTGGCAGTTGAATCATGACAACATTCAARCGATAATATAAATCCTGWCGAAACTCTCCCTTTTCCACAGACTGAACAATGTTGCGGTTGCTGGTSGCAATAATACGCACATCAACCTTCACRGGCTTACRTCCACCAAGGCGATCCACCTCMCCTTCYTGYAAGACKCGCAACAAYTTGGCTTGYAAATGCARKGGCATCTCAGTGATTTCGTCGAGYAATAAYGTTCCCTCATGGGCAATTTCAAATTTCCCAGGTCGCGCTTTGTCTGCYCCYGTAAAGGCTCCTTTCTCATGCCCAAACAATTCAGACTCAAGCATMCCTTCAGGAATGGCAGCGCAATTAATTGCCACAAAAGCACGGTCTCGGCGATTGGAGCATTGGTGTACATAACGCGATAAGCGCTCTTTCCCTGTTCCTGATTCGCCCACCACCAAGATGGATGCCTGACTCGGTGCAACCAATGCCACCTGATCCAATARACGGCGTGTGTCAATATCGTGGGTAATAAATACGTCACTACCCTGACGCTGTGTTTCTGCTTGGCGGCTTAATTCAGCTTGATGCCCTGCCTTACGCACATAGATTTCCATGGCTTCATCWGGACAAGGAAGCATACGGTAATCCATCACGCCCAATTGCATTAAATCTTCAGCACGGTTGGCATCACCTTGTGCCGCCAATACAACCASATTGGCTTGCGGCTGTTTCTCAAACAACTTACGAACACGGGATAGTACCGTTAAACCATCCCAAATAAGTATGATGGCATCACATTCAGGCATCCAATGCTCTATTTCACCCGTYTCTGCATACGCTGTTACGGGGGTGTCAGGCAACATACGCCCCAGCTGGACACGCACATCAGCTTCAACCAACTCTGGAAAACCCAGCAAATAAATAGGCGCACTTGCAGTCATGGATACTCCTTCAATAATGTTTTGGCTTTTTTATCAACCACGGCAAGTTTCGCCAACGAGGCATAAATACCCGCACTGCTATCTTGGCTTAGCTGATCTAAACTCTCTAACGCTTGTTTATGTTTGCCTGTTTTCAACTGGCAGATGCTATAATGATATAACCAAGCCGCATCACGACTTTTTTCATCAACCTGTGCATATAGACCCTCTGCCTTTTGATAATCTTTAGCTTTGAACACGTTATTTGCTTGTTCAATAAGAGCCCTTGCAGCATCTGCCCCTGACATTAAACCATATTCTTGCCAAGCCCGTGCTGCCATATGCCAATGCTTTAATTTTTCAGCGATACCAGCCCGCACTTTCCAGTAGGTTAAACGCTCTTCTATGGCAATATCCTCCACAGCTATACCAATAATACTTTGTGAGGCTGCTGTTGGTTTTTTAGCTTGTAACTGCATCCGCGCAACCAACAAAAGCATCTCAGGTCTGTATAGCGTAAACTCATGCTCATCCAACCAAGCCAACACCCGTCCAACACCTGCTATATCACCACGATCCAGCCACAAACGCGCGCGCTCCAACATCACCTTCTGTCCCCATACACTGCCATTGGCACGCTTATATAGTTTACCAAGTAACACGTCAGACTGCTCATAAGCCATCAACATGCGTAAGGCGTGTGCCACACCCAACTGTAGACTGGCGACATCCAGACTATTTCGACGAAAACCAGGAAAACGCTCCCAAATTGCAACCACCCCAACCCATTTTTCAGCATTCAGAAGTTCCTGTAGCTTTTGTTCAAAAAAAGCTATGCCCTCATCCAAGGCTGCGGCGCGATAATCTTTTATTTCAGAATGTGCGACATGAGAAAAAAGCTCCAATGACACCATATCAATACGTTTCGGGCTACGCTTGGGGTCGCTATGATTTAGGCGCTGCCACAAACGAGCCAAATACAATTGCGACTCATTCTCAATAGATGATAATTGATTTCGACTCGCTAAACCTTTCAACGCAATAATAACAGGCTTCAACGTGTGATAATCCTGCGTATTCTGGTGTGCAAGCATCAGCTTACGCATAAAAGCTTGTTTCCCAAGATTTTTCCCTGCTTCTTTCTCAGCCAAAGCATCATACTCACGCTCAATACGATCCAATGGTTTTACACCATACAACAACCATAAATCCGCACGCAACAAGCGCACCCGCGCAATGTAGTCCCCGCTTAGGTAGTCATTTAACAAACCATTCGCCTGCTGTATTGCCTCTTTATCTCTTTTCGCGATATGTAATACTTGAATATATGTAAACCAAAGATGCTCATCCTTTCTTACGACACCAGGATACTTCTTGAAGGCTCCATCCAATTGTTTTAAGGCTATCTCATTACGCCCTTCAGCCATATCAACCACAGCTAACCATGCTTTGGTAAGCGCTTCTTCTCGACTATCCAATGCTACGCCCAAACCATAGTGAATGAGGCTAGATCGTGCCTCATTCCACTTTCGCTGCCCAATATAAATACGCGCCATCAACATCGCGGCTTGCACTGCCTCATCATGCCCTGGATAATCAGAGCGCAATTCACGTGCATACGTCAAGGCTATTTTTTCATCACCATGCTTCCAATGCAGCCAAGCCAAACGCCACGCTAATTCTGGCGCATTCATACGGTCAGGAAATTCTTTTTTTAAGGTTTTAAGTGCATTTACAGCAGGTGAGATATTATCATAGTAGCCACCGCGCGAACGCATTTCTTGCGCATCCGCAATCAAGGATAACAATTCAAAACGTTCTTTATCTTCCAGTATTTCATTGGCGAGCAGGGCTTGAGACATGCGAATCGACTGCTCAGGGCTACCATTATTCAAAAAAACGCGAATACCATCCACCCGTTCGTTCGCCATCAGCATTTGAGGCAGCAAACAAGCGTAACACAACAACAAAATAACATATTTAGACAACATAGTGCCGACAACGCAAAATTCATGCCGAAAAAAATCTTATCCGTTTTTTATTTATAAACCCAAATGCCAACACATATTTCTAACGCTGGATTCCAACCATCTAACTACGATAACAAAAGGTTTTTGTGCTTGTTTTTTTTATAAGCCAACCAAGCATTTCACATGCTATTCGACTGCGGCAACCAAGCCTTTCTTTTTGATTTTTTCAACCAGCGTTGTGCGATTCATCGACAAAAATTTGGCGGCCTGATTTTTATTCCAATCACAGCGCTTTAACGCTGAAAGAATTAAGTGACTTTCAAACTCATCCACAATTCCCTTAAAATCCAAATTATCATGCTCTGCAATATCAATGCGGAAGCCTTGCATGGCACGCTGCCCTTCATTCAGCATACGTGATGGTAAATCATCCAGTGTCACTTCACCTTCGCGTTTTAAGGTCGCAATGCGTTCAATAAGATTCTGTAATTCACGCACATTGCCAGGCCATCTGTAATGCAAAAATGCTTTCTTGGCAACCTCATCAAAGCCTCGAATTGATGTCTTCTTTTTAGCATTGAATAACGCCATAAAATGCTCTGCCAACAACAGCGAATCTTCACCTCGCTCACGCAGTGCAGGCAGCTGTAAAGGAATGACATTCAAGCGGTAAAATAAATCCTCGCGAAAACGCCCTGCCTCAATTTCTTGCTCCAAATCCCGATGTGTTGCTGCCACCACACGCACATCAACATGCATACTTTGATGGCTGCCTACAGGTTCAAAACAACGCTCTTGTAAAACACGCAGCAACTTTACTTGCAACTTGGCACTCATATCGCCAATTTCATCAAGAAATATCGTGCCGCCATTGGCAACTTCAAAACGACCAGCTCGCGCCCGTACTGCACCCGTGAAAGCGCCTTTCACATGCCCAAAAAGCTCCGATTCCAGCAGTTCTTCAGGAATTGCCCCACAGTTAATCGACACAAATGGTTTACCAGAACGATCCCCTGACGCGTGCAGCAAATTCGCCAGCACTTCTTTGCCCGTACCAGACTCACCCGTAATCAATACCGTACTATCCGAATCTCCCAGCAACCTAGCTGTTTCACGAATTTTACAAATCGATGCACACTGCCCCATTAATAATTCAGTGCTACTATCTGCTGCTACCTTCTTTTTTAAGGTTTGGTGTTCTTGTTTGAGCTGGCGTTTTTTCATCAGCTCTTCAATGCGCAACAGCAATTCGCCCAAATCAAATGGTTTCTTTAGAAAGTCATCGGCTCCCAAACGAACAGCCTCAACTGCCGTATTCACTTCAGAGTAGCCTGTCATCAAAATAATCCCCATATCGGGATCCGCAGCATGAAACTCTTGCAATAAATCAATGCCACTGCCATCGGGCAAGCGAATGTCGAGCACCGCAACATCATATTTCCCCTGACTCATCGCCTCGCGCGCACGCATAGCATTGGCTGCTGTTGTCACATGGTAATTTGCATCTTCCAGTGTCTCCTGAAGTGTCATGCGGAGATCTTCTTCATCATCCACTAGCAACATATAAGCAGTTTGTTTCACGTTTCAATCTCCCCATTGGCATCCGTTTCAAACACAAACCATCATCTCACAGAAAACAGTGATATTGTAATCACTTTCATACAAAAGTCAAAATTATGACGCTGCAATCCATCCTGTTTGTTCATAGTAGATAAAAATATTCAACACGCCGTCAAAAAACAGTCGATTTCACATCAATCACAATCGCCGATGTCTCCCTCATACCCCATCAAAGCATCGTCCTAGGAGTCTGTCGGACTTAGACGATTGTAGCGAGAAATCGTGGGATTGAGATGGTTTTTTCCTTAATAACAAGGCGAATAGCAGAGCTATTCAACGAAATGCAAGGCGAAAAACAGCCAATATCCACTTTTTCGCAGCAGATTGCTCTAAGTCCGACAGACTCCTAGCATCACTATGATTCTACGACTAAACTAGGCACTATCCACTTGTGCCAAAGGAGGTCGCTATTTCCACGCTTAAAACACAGGTTAAACAAATCATCGATATGGATGTAGCTGATATTGCGAGCCTGCCTGCATTAAAAAGGCATGGCGCAAGCCTTTTGCGTTTCACATCACGGGTTATTCATCGTTTTGTCAAAGACAAGTGTATCCAGCGCGCGTCGGCACTGGGTTACGCCTCACTCTTGGCAATCGTGCCTTTGGTTGTGCTTGGGTTTTCTGTCTTCACCAGCTTTCAAGCTTTTGACACTATTTCCAGCCATGTACGTGATGCGCTTTTAGAATACCTGATCCCCACCAGTCAGCAGGTTGTACAAAACTACCTTGGCAATGTCACCGACAAAGCTGGCGCACTCTCTATTTTTGGTATTCTTGGTTTGCTGATTACAGCCACAGCCTTATTGAACACCATGGAAGAAGCCTTTAACGATATTTGGCGCATCTCAAGAAAACGCCCATTGTTTTCCAAATTCATTACCTTTTGGTCGCTACTGACACTCTCGCCTATTTTGATTGGTGCATCGATTAGCATCACCTCTTACTTTGCCGCTTTACCCTTCATCCAAAATGTTACAGAGGGTGCCTCGGCCATTCGGCATATTCCCTTTCTCATTCCATGGCTTATTTCTTCCAGTGCTATGACGGCGTTGTACATGGCTTTGCCCAATACACGCGTACCGATGCGCCACGCACTGATTGGCGGCATGGTTGCAGGCGCACTATTTGAGCTTACCAAACTTGGTTTTACATTTTATGTCACGGAACTTGCCAATTATGAGAAGATTTATGGTGCGCTTGGTACATTGCCCGTCTTTCTTGTTTGGTTATATCTTGTTTGGGTGCTGGTATTAATCGGTGCTGAGGTAACATTTTGCCTGCAACACCCCGAACAATCCCAACGCCATGATAAGTGGCTTGTTCGCTCGGGCATTCGCAACTTTTTCGTTCATTTAACGCTCATGCGTGCCGCACAAGCCATTCAACAAGGCCGCAACTTGCATTTAAGCGAACTTATTGAAGAAACAAATGTTCCAGACAATATTTTACAAGAGTGGCTGGATCATTTGTGCAAGAAAGGCTTGCTCAAACAAGTCGTTACAGATGACCCTCGCGGCGCTTGGGTGCTTGGACAGGATGCCAATTCACTCACGCTCCAACATATTCATGATGTCTTGCAGCCCAATGCTATGGAAATTCCACAAGCATGGCAGGATAGTCCACTGGGAAGCACCTTGAGCGGCTTATATTTTCGCATGCAGCGTGAACATGAGGCTTACCTATCGGGTGTAAACGTGCAAAGCTTGCTCGATAAAGAACAGAATCCCACATAAACAATCGCGACATAAGGAATCATTCATGACCACAGCCCAACTGATTATTTCAGCTTCTGAACACGATGCAGATATGCTTTATATATCACGCATGTTTGTTCCCGATGCATTTATTGCTATTGGTATAGAAAGTGAAAAAGGCAGCCAGTGGCATGGGTTGTTTTCGCCCTTAGAAGTCGATCGTGCCAAAAAACAATCAGGCTTTCATCACATTCATCTGGATAGTATTTGGCGGGAAAAAGCCGAGGTATTGGGCTGGGCATCTGGGTTGGCCAGTGCCGCTGCGGCTTTTCTGAAAGAGCATCATATCAAAAAACTTACCGTTCCTGGTCAATTCCCTTTGATGTATGCAGAACAATTGCGTGCCTTGGGGTTTCAAATCACCGCCCAACAAGGTTCTTTATTCCCTCAACGCGCCATAAAAAGTGATGCTGAAATAAAACAATTGGCACGTGCCGAACGCCTAACCAAACGTTCTATGATGCAGGCTGAAAATTTCCTTGCAGCTTGTAGTATTGGCAATGACAACATCTTGCGTCACCCCGACGATGCCAAAACAAAAGTAAAGTCCAAACATGTGCGTGCCGCCATTGAAACCTTCCTTATTTCTCAAGGCGCAATGCCTGCCCATACCATTGTTGCCTGTGGCAAAGAAGGTGCCGACCCACACAATATTGGCTCTGGATTTATACGCGCCCAGCAATCCATCATTATTGATATTTTCCCGCGTTTGCTGGACTCTGGTTATTGGGGAGATATGACACGCACGTATGTCAAAGGCAAAGCGCCTGCAACATTAAAGAAAATGTACCAAACCGTACGTGAAGGTCAGGATATTGGTTTGAATAGCGTGGCAAATGGCGTGCATGGTGAAAGAATTCATCGCGCCATTCTTGAACACTTTGACAAACAAGGCTTTAAAACAGGGCTTAAAGGTGGCAAACAAACAGGCTTCTTTCATGGCACAGGTCATGGTGTAGGTTTAGAAATTCACGAATCTCCACGCATTTCGGTGCGCGATGATGTTTTACAAAGCAATCAGGTCGTAACAGTAGAGCCTGGTCTGTATTATCCCAATATAGGTGGTATACGGCTTGAAGATATGGTTGTTGTTCGTGAGCATGGCTGCGACAATTTAACCAAGCATCCTAGAAAGCTAGAAATAACCTAACCTGAATCATCCTTCTCATCTGTAGACGCAGTTTTCTCCAAACGCCTTGCGATAAAAATACCCGCTTCAAATAACACATACATCGGAACAGCCAACAGCGTTTGTGAAATAATATCGGGCGGTGTTAAAACCGCTGAAAAAATAAACGCCCAAACAATCACATAACGGCGTTTGGCAGTCATCTCTTCAATATCTACAATACCGAACTTCACAAGCACAATCACCACAATCGGCACTTGAAAGCTAATGCCAAAAGCAAACAACAGCTTCAAAACCAATGATAAATATTCTTTGATCGCAGGCATCGCCTGAATCGTTTCGGTTGAAAACCCCAAGAAAAATTCAAAAATAACAGGAAAAACCGCATAAAATGCAAAAGCTCCGCCCGTGAACAATAAAAATAAGCTGGCAATAAAAAAGCCCATAAATGCTTTCTTTTCATGTTTATACAGCCCTGGCGCAATAAATGCCCAAGCCTGATAAAAGGTAATCGGCGCAGTCACAAACAAGCTCAATATCAAGGCTATTTTTAAATAGGTAAAAAATACATCAGGCGCATTCAAAAAAATCAACGGTGTATCAGGCGGCAATGCGGCACGTAATGGTATTGCCATAAATTCAAAAATCGCACTGGAAAAATTCATCAATACAAACACACCAATAACATACGCAATCACAGCGATTTTAAAGCGCTTTTTTAACTCATGCAAATGTGAAAGAATGGTTGGCGGGGTGTTATTTTCGTTTTGTGTCATCAGATTTCTTTGTGGATGTCATGCTGCTCAAACCATCATCAAGTTGATCACTTAAGACATCTCGCACTTCTTGCATAGGCTCTTTTATCACCTGTGTTTCAGCATCAATTTGTTGTTTTACTGTCGAAATCCAAGCCCTGCCCTGGCGAACCATGCGCCCAATTTGAGCGAAAAATTCTGGTGTGCGCTCAGGACCTAAAATAAGAAAAGCAATAGCTCCAACAACCAACAGCTCAAAAAAACCTATATCTGGCATGATCTAATTAGTGTGTAATATGCTTTTTAGATTCGTCTTTCTTATCATCAGTATCGGATGCCTGATCACTAATATTTGAGCGGAAACTGCGAATACCTTTTGCCAAACCTTCACCAATTGCTGGCAGACGCTTTGCCCCAAACAAGACAATCACAATTACAAGAATAAGAATCAATTCCATCGGGCCAAGTCCAAACATATATACTCCATCTATCCCTATCTCACCCAGTTTTTCATATAAACAGGCTTGAAATGTACGATGAATATAGCGATGGTATCCAATAACACAATCACAGGAGTCCATTTTGCACCTATTGCATGTAAGCATGATTATATCCGACTTAGAGAAATCCGCTTATTTTTATGAGAATATATTGGGTTTAAAACGTGATATACGCCCCGATTTGGATTTTTCAGGGTTGTTTTACAAATTAGGCAGAGACCAGCAACTACACTTGATGTGTGTTCAGAATCCTTACCAAGACTGTACTAAGCCCAAACATGGCGGTCGCGATCGACATATCGCCTTGGCAGTCAATGATTTGCAACAAACCTGTAAAAAAATGACCCAAGAAAATATTACCTATACGTTAAGTCGCTCAGGGCGTGCGGCGTTATTCTGCCATGATCCAGATGGCAATGCGGTAGAATTATGTGAAATACCATAACGGTGAGACCTCTGCACCATAGCGCATTTTGGAGCGAGTAAAGGCAAAAGTAGGAATAAAACCGCAGTTTGCTACTTCAAATGAGGATTTTACACCTTCTTTTAACGCATATACAGCCCAAAAGGGCATGGTGCAGAGGTCTCACGGTATAGATCCCGAGCGAAGTCGAGGGATCTTATCTGCACGAATTACCACTGAGTGCTTAAATCATTCCAGTATGGATTTAAGGATTCAATCAACTTATTCTTCTTTTCTCTACGCCAATTCTTTAGTTGCTTTTCTCTTGTTATTGCTACCTGAACATCATTGCTTATTTCAAAATAAACCAGTTTGCTAACATTCTATTTATCAGTAAAGCCCTTGACTAGATGATGTTGATGTTCATATATACGGCGCGTTAAATTATTCGTTATACCGATGTATATCACTTGGTGATTCCAATGACTGAGTATGTATACGTAATACTGATGAATGTTCAATGAAATACCTCTCGGCTTCGCTCCCCCAAGCAGATGCTCAACCTTTAGGGTGGTTATAAAACAACGRATCAACACTCTGCTGCCAAYCATGATGATAATTATATAACCAAATATCAGCCCGCGTTTTCCCAGAAGCGACCACCTCTTGCAAAGGCGTTAAATAAATCGTTTCATTTTCACCCTGTGCATTACGCGCATTGATACGCTCAAGCCCCGCTTGTGATATATCCAGCATCGTTTTGCACAATGCCAGTACAGTCGTACCCCGAAATGCTGTTTGCAACGCTGTTTCAGTTACTTTTTCACGCAAAAGCAGCAATTCATCACGCCGCCAATCTTGTACCAATGCCCAAATGTCATCTTCTGCCTGCTTATCATAAAGCAGCCCTTTCCAGAGCGCTGGCAATGCACAAATCCATGCAGTATCACCTGCCGCTGCACCGCGCATTTCAATATATTGTTTGAGCCGAACATCTGGAAACACCGTTGATGTATGCAGCTCCCAATCATCTAGCGTAGGAAACTCTCCCATCAACTGCGGCAGCTTGCCATCCAGAAAGGCTCGAAAACTCTCACCAGCACAATCAACATACTTTCCATCACGCATCACAAAGTACATCGGCACATCCAATACCCACGCTGTCCATGCTTCAAAGCCAAAGCCATCTTCAAACACACAAGCAGGCATACCCGTTCTATCCGCATCGGTATCAAGCCATGCCGCAGCACGGTTGGATAAATAGGCTGTCGGTTTACCATGCTCAAATGGGCTAGCAGCATAAAGAGCCGTTACCAAAGGTTGCAAACAAAAACCAATACGCAGCTTACGCACCATATCTTCTTCCGATTCAAAATCGAGATTGGCTTGAATGGTTGAAGTGCGCAACATCATGTCCAAACCTTTGTTGCCAACCTTGGGCATATAGTCACGCATCACCGCATAACGTGCTTTGGGCATCCAGCTAATATCCTCACGCGCCCACTTGGGCTGAAAACCCATACATAGGAAACCAATGTTTAATGCATCATTGATGATTGCCAAGGCTTCAAAATGATTCGATGTTTCTATATAAGTATCATGAATGGTGGCAAGCGGCGCGCCTGAAAGCTCAAATTGTCCGCCAGGTTCCAAGGTAATTGAAGCCCCCTGCTTGCTAAGCGCTATAGGCAGATTATTCTCATAAACAGCTTGCCAACCAAACTGCATCAAACCCTGCAATACCTGCGCAATGCCTGATGGCCCCTCAAATTGCAAAGGTTTTAGTGATTGTTTATAAAAGCCAAACTTTTCATGTTCTGTGCCAATACGCCATACAGCACGTGGTTTGCAACCCTTACTAAAGGTATGGGCTAATTGATCAAAAGATAAAGAATCTTGCATATGCGCCAAATTAACTGCAAAGAGCCAAAGGCACAACCCACACAAGCATATAGCCACAGATGAACACAGATAAACACAGATAAACACAGATATAAAAGAGATGATACTCATGCTTATTAAGAGGTGCTCCACCAAGCAAGGTGAATTCAATTTAATAAGTCCATCACTCTTTATCAAACACCTATGCCAACTATTACTTTCTTCATCTGTGTTTATCTGTGTCCATCTGTGGCAAAAAATAAAACAGAGTGTGCCAAAATGCCACACATCAAGTGTATCATCTTGACCCACCAGCCAAAGCTTGCCACAGTTCGCAYYGTTCGCTGGATTAAATGGCTCTTGAGTCACGATTGAAAGCAACACTTTTCAACCTGACTCCACGGAGTCAAATAAAACATAACGAGGTTTCACACATGAAGAAGACTCTTCTTTCTGCTGCTGCTTTCGCTGTTGTTGCGGTTTCTGCTGTTTCTATCGCTCCTACAACTTCTGAAGCTATCCCGGCGTTYGCACGTCAAACTGGTGCTGCTTGCTTGAGCTGCCATTTCCAAWCWTTCCCWRCAATCWMYTCTTTYGGTCGTKCWTTCAAAATGGGCGCATTCACTGATGTTGGCGAACAGGCTTTGATCGAAGATGACAACTTGTCTCTTCCTGCTGTATTGAACTCTTCATTCGTATTGCGTGCGCAATATCAGAATGATCAAGTAAACAACGCTACGACTGGCGCTGCAATCTTGGGTTCTACTAAAACAACTTGGAACWTTCCTGCTGATGCAGTTTTGTTGATGGCTGGTCGTGTTGGTTCTAACACGGGTGCTTTCATTGAATTTGCTGGCGGCGCTGCTAACTGGCAGTTAATGAACTCTATTGATTTTGATTCGGTTAAAGCAGGCTTGAACATTGCAATGACTGGTTTTGGTGTTACTTCTGCACTTGAAATCTCTAACGTATATGGTCAGCACGGTGGTAAATTGAACGGTAAGGCTTTGTCTTCTGTTGAAAACATCATTGGTAGTGTTGGTGATACAACTTCAGTTGCTGGCTGGGTAGGCAACGAAACTTTCTTGGTTCAAGTTGCTGGTGTAGCACTTGCTAACGCAAGCACAGTGGCTTCTCCAAGCTTTGTTCCTTTGCTTCGTGGTACTTATATTGCTGACTTAGGCGCTGCTGAATTGATGATTGGTGGCGGTATCTTGTCTGGTACTCAAACTGTTGGTGGTGGTGTAACTGGAACTGGTGTTAACGCAATTTGGGTTGATGCACAGGTTCAAGGCGAAATGGGCGACATGTCTTATGGTATCTATGCCGATTTCACAAACACTAAAGCTAAAGGCGTAAATGGCGCTGTAGCTTCAAACGTATTTGCTGGCGGCGTTGGTGCAGGCACTAACTCTAAAGTAGATGGTTATTCTTTCCGTGCTGAAATCAGCCCTATCCATAAAGTAATGTTGGGTCTTGGTGTTGGCCAAGTGAAGACTACTACTGCTGGTGTTGCAACCAAACGTCAATTGACTCAGTTTGCTTTCACGTATGAAGTTTACCAAAACATGGAAATCAATACGTACTACTTGAATGACGATGACAAAACTGCTAACACAAAAACAAAGACTATCTTTGCTGAAGTTGAAGCATTGTTCTAAGTTTCACTTAACGTGAGCTTTTCTTTAAGAGAGGGCACCTTCGGGTGCCCTCTTTTTTTTTATGCTTTTAAATGTTGCAGCATCTAGCGAGTTTTAATTTTTGGCTCTTATAAAATTCAAGTGGGTTAGTGATCAATGGGGTCAGACTCGATTGATTTAAGGTGCTCGTAGGTGTAAGCTTCTGTTTGTTTCGTAAAAAGAGGTGTATCCATGAGCCGTCAACCCCGTTTTGTTTTACCAGGACAACCACAGCATGTGATTCAACGTGGCAATAATCGAGATCTTATTTTTGCATCAGATGATGATTACAAATTTTATCTGGAAAAGCTGGAAGCAGCTTGCATTCGCTTTGAATGCGAGCTTCATGCTTATGTATTGATGACCAATCACGTCCACTTATTAATCACCCCGCAGACAGGCAACGGAATAAGCAAGGTGATGCAATCGGTTGGTCGTTATTACGTTCAATATTTTAACCACAAATACAAACGAACAGGCACTTTGTGGGAAGGTCGATACAAAGCAACCCTGCTTGATTCAGAAACTTATTTTCTCACATGTTCTCAGTATATCGAATTAAACCCTGTGCGGGCTGATATGGTTAATATCCCATCTGATTATCCTTGGTCTAGTTTTTCTTGCAATGCACTAGGCCAGGAAAACAGTCTCATTAAACCACATGAACTGTATTTGGCACTAGGCTCAGATACAGAGAAGCGCTGCGAGACTTACAAAGGGTTGTTTGCTGATCATATTGAGCCCAAGGAGCTTGAAGAAATCAGGGAGGCAACCAACAAATCTTGGGTGTTAGGTAGTGGTAAGTTTAAAGACAGAGTTGAAGCACTAACAGCAAGACAGACACAGCCAAAAGAGAGGGGCGGTGATAGAAAGTCGAAACAATACCGTGAAAAAATATAATCAATCGAGTCTGACCCCATTGAAAATAAAATGGCGGCTCAAAAGCCAAGAAAAGAGGCTAATTTAACGCTTTAGACGATAATATTGGGATTTTTGTGCCTGCCAGAATTGGCGATATTCATCTGCACTTACTTCGCCATCTTTATTTTCATCCATCAATGCAAAACGCGCTTCTGTGCGCTCTAGAACCATGAACATATACTCTTCAAATGACACAGCTTCAGTAAGATCTGTATCAAGTTCCATAAAACGCGCAACAATTTTATCCGTTGCTGTTAAAGGCTCCTTTGCAACATCATCCTCAGCCCATGCAAGGCTGCTAAATACAAGTGTTGTGATTATCAATGGTATCGTGACTGTGCGCATGGGAACTCCTGTGGCATAATTCTCGGGTAGCATATCTAAAGTTGAATAAACAGGCGAGGGATAAGGTGAAAACGTATCTTCAGTTGATGCAACACGTACTCGAACACGGAATAAAAAAAGGCGATCGTACAGGCACTGGCACAACATCTGTATTTGGTCATCAGATGCGTTTTGATTTACAGGAAGGCTTCCCGCTTGTAACCACCAAAAAAACCCATCTTAAATCTATTATTCACGAGTTATTATGGTTTTTGAAGGGTGATACGAACACCGCTTATTTACATGAAAATGGTGTTAAAATTTGGGATGAGTGGGCAACAGAAGATGGCAATCTTGGTCCGGTGTATGGACACCAATGGCGCAATTGGCCAACACCAAATGGCGGCACAATTGATCAAATAGCCGAGCTTATTAAGCAAATAAAAGCCAAGCCAAACTCACGTAGACTCATTGTATCAGCATGGAATGTCGCAGATTTACCCAATGAATCCATCGCACCACAAGACAATGTAAAAAACAATAAAATGGCACTGCCTCCATGCCATGCGTTTTTCCAGTTTTATGTTGCAGAAGGCAAACTGTCCTGCCAATTATACCAGCGCTCAGCAGATATATTTTTGGGTGTGCCATTTAATATTGCCTCCTATGCTTTATTAACCATGATGGTTGCACAGGTGTGTGATTTGGAGCCTGGTGACTTCATTCATACCTTGGGCGATGCACATTTATACAACAACCATATGGAACAAGTGACCACACAATTAGCCCGAACACCATACCCACTACCTCGCATGACTCTGAATCCTGACATTAAAAGTATCTTTGATTTCAGCTATGAAGACTTCACATTAGAAGGTTATGAATACCATGCAGGTATCCGTGCGCCCATCGCAATTTAAAGCACAGCCTTTTAGCGTTGATTAACTCTGGAGCATAGGTAGAGCTTCCTCAGAAACTCGATATTTTTTNATTKTNCRCNACRKMKGSRYWGRGWNAAAACCMWSKSYKKCRGGCGACGGCTTCAGCATGCTATGCTAGGGCATGGTAAAATTATATAGGAAATCG
>NVTQ01000025.1 GCA_002401635.1 Pseudomonadota bacterium | reverse complement strand
AGCTTCTTGAATCATGACCACAAATCATTTATAGATGATTTGAATGCTAAACCAGTATTGACTGATCAAGTTGTTGAAGATTTGAAAAAAGCTATTGCAACCTTTAAAGCAACAGCAACCTGGTAAGGAGTAGCTAGTGGCTTCTGCAAAAGAAATACGGGGTCAGATTAACGCGACCCAAAATACTGCAAAAATTACCAAAGCCATGGAAATGGTTGCGGCATCGAAAATGCGTAAGGCTCAGGAGCGTGTTTTAGAAGCGCGGGCTTATGCAGAAGGCATCAAGCGTATTGTTCATAACCTTATGCGCGCGCACCCTGAGTATAGACATGCTTTTTTAACCAAGCGTGATGTTGTTAAACGTATGGGCGTTATTGCTGTTTCTACAGATAAAGGGCTTTGTGGTGGTTTGAATACCAATGCGATGAAAAAAGCTTTTGCTTTGATGCAGGAATCGAAGGTTGATGTTGATGTTATGAACATTGGTCGCCGTGCATCACAGGCTATGCGTCGTTTTGGTGTGAATATTGTAGCGAGTGTTGAAAATATTGATGATACTCCAGCACTGGAAGAAGTGTTGGGTGTTGTTCAGGTTGCCATGGATAAATATCTGGCAGGGGATATTGATGAAGTGCACTTGGTGTACAGTCAGTATGTGAACACAATGACTCAAACCCCTACAAGTATTCGTTTATTGCCATGTGATGATTCGCAAGTCGATGATTCAGAAGCGTATTGGGATTATTTGTATGAGCCTGATAGTCAGGTTGTATTGGATGGTCTATTGCGTCGTTACATTGAAGCATTGGTATACCACAGTGTTTTGGAAAATAAGGCATGTGAACACTCGGCGCGTATGGTGGCAATGAAATCTGCTACAGATAATGCAAGAGATATTGTCAAAGATTTGCAGGTTACATATAACAAGGCGCGACAAGCAGCGATTACACAAGAAATTGCTGAAATTTGTTCAGGCGCTGCGGCTTCGGCCTGATAAGAGTTTAGAAATTGTTGAGAGGTCAATAACATGAGTGCAGGAAATATTGTACAAGTCATCGGCCCTGTTGTGGATGTTCGATTCACATCAGGCGATTTGCCACAGATTTATAACGCGTTGGAGATTCCGGAAGTCGGTTTGACGATGGAAGTGCAGCAGCATGTTGGCGACAACACTGTTCGTACCATTGCGATGGGATCAACAGATGGTTTGAAGCGTGGCATGAAAGTGACTGATACCGGATCGGCGATTATGGTTCCTGTTGGCCAAGCTACTTTGGGCCGTATCATGAATGTACTGGGTGAAGGCATCGACTTTGAAGGCAAAGAAGTTGTTTCTGAAGAGCGTTGGGCGATTCACCGTTCTGCACCTGCGTTTGACCAGTTGGCTCCAGCTTCTGAAATTCTGGAAACAGGCATCAAGGTTATCGATTTAATGGCTCCTATTGCTAAGGGCGGTAAAGTTGGTCTGTTCGGTGGTGCGGGTGTTGGTAAAACAGTAAATATGATGGAATTGATCAATAACATTGCCAAAGCACATGGTGGTTTCTCGGTGTTTGCCGGTGTTGGTGAGCGTACCCGTGAAGGCAACGATTTCTATTATGAAATGAAAGAGTCCAACGTATTGGATAAAGTTGCACTTGTTTATGGTCAAATGAATGAACCTCCGGGCAACCGTTTGCGTGTTGCTTTGACTGGCTTGACCATGGCAGAGTATTTCCGTGACGAAGGCCGTGATGTATTGATCTTTATTGATAACATCTATCGTTACTCTTTGGCGGGTGTTGAAGTTTCCGCGCTATTGGGTCGTATGCCATCAGCGGTGGGTTATCAGCCTAACTTGGCTGAAGAAATGGGTAAACTTCAGGAGCGTATTGCTTCTACGAAGACTGGTTCTATTACTTCTATTCAGGCTGTATATGTACCTGCGGATGATTTAACCGATCCAGCACCGGCTACAACATTTGCGCATTTGGATTCAACGATTGTACTGTCTCGTCAGATTGCTGAATTGGGTATTTACCCTGCTGTGGATCCATTGGATTCAACCTCTCGTCAGCTTGACCCTAAAGTAGTTGGTCTTGAGCACTATGAAGTTGCTCAGTCAGTTCAGCGGACTTTACAGCGTTACAAAGAATTGCAGGACATCATTGCTATCTTAGGCATGGATGAGTTGTCTGATGATGATAAATTGTTAGTGAATCGTGCTCGTAAAATGCAACGTTTCTTATCTCAGCCATTCCATGTTGCAGAAGTATTTACTGGTGCACCTGGTATTTATTGTAAGCGTGATGACACCATTGCAGGCTTTAAAGCTATTCTTGCTGGTGAATATGATCATTTGCCAGAACAAGCGTTTTACATGATTGGCTCGATTGACCAGGCTGTAGCAAAAGCTGAGAAAATGGCGGCGAAAGCCTAATGGCAACGTTTGAAGTTCTTGTAGCAACAGCAGAGCGCGAAGTATATCGCGGCGAAGCTGATTTTTTATCTGCTCCTGGTGCAGCTGGAGAATTGGGCATTATGCCAAAGCATACGCCGTTATTGAGTGCTTTAACGGTGGGTGAATTACGCATCCACCGTGGAGAAGAGACTGATGAAGTGTTTATTTCAGGTGGTTTTATTGAAGTTCAACCTGATATGATCACTATTTTGGCTGATACAGCAGAACGTGCATCAGATGTTGATGAAGCGGCGGCGGCTGAAGCTGAACGTAAGGCTCAGGAAGCTGTTGAGACTCAGAAAGGTGATGTTGATTATGCACGTGCAATGTCGGAGCTTTCAATTGCAACGGCTCGCTTGGCATTTTTGCGCAAACGTAAAAAATAAGCCTGATATTCAAGTAATCATTCAGTATATTAAAAAGGTCGCTTATGCGACCTTTTTTTATGCCTAACAAATTCTACTTGCTTAGCCTATGATGATGGGAAAGATTATGCCTATACATTATTAACTTTGAATGAGGTGTGCTGTGAATCAATATCATTATCCCAATTTACAAGTCGTTGTTCTGGCAGCAGGTCAGGGCAAACGTATGCGCTCGACAACGCCCAAAGTATTACATGATGTGTTGGGCAAAAGCATGTTGAGTCATGTGTTGGCAAGTGTTGAGGCATTGTGCCCGCAGGGCATTGCACTGGTCACAGGGCATGGTGGCGAGCAGGTCTATGCAACTGTTGAAAAATCATACCATGTTAGTTTGGTAAAACAGGCAGAACAATTGGGTACAGGTCATGCAGTTCAACAAGCTGAGTCGGCGTGTGTGAATGCTGAGAATGTTTTGATTGTTTGTGCCGATACACCACTATTGCAGGTGGCAACACTTGCCAGCTTATTAGAAACACATACACAGGTGGGCGCTGATATATCATTTTTATCGGCAAAGGTGGATAAACCGACAGGTTATGGACGCGTATGCCGCAATAAACAGGGTGCTGTGCAGTCTATTGTTGAAGAGCGAGATGCCAGTGATGCTGAGCGTTTGTTAAATGAAGTTAGCTCGGGTATTTTTTGTGTAAAACAAAAGCTTTTATTTCAACTTTTACAGCAAGTCGATAATAGCAATAAGCAAAATGAATATTATCTGCCGAGCATTGTGCCTTTGGCACTGCAAGCGGGAGCGAAGGTAGAGGCAGTTCTTATGCATGATGCCAACGAGATGTTGGGAGTGAATGATAGAACGCAATTGTGCCATGTCACAGAGCTATTGCAGCAGCGTGTGATTGAAGGTTGGGAAGCAGAAGGCGTGAACATTGAGCAGCCAAGCACGGTGCGCATTGATGTATCGGTGAAGCTTGGTATGGATACGGTGATTCGTGCAGGAAGTCAGCTGCTTGGTAATACACAGATTGGTGATGCCTGCGAAGTTGGTCCTTATGCTGTGATCAAACAATCATGGGTGGATGATCATGTGAAGATTCATGCATTTTCTCATCTTGAACAAGCCCATGTTGGAGCGCATGCAGATATTGGTCCTTATGCGCGTTTGCGCCCGCAGGCAGAATTGGATGAAGGTGTAAAAATTGGTAACTTTGTGGAAATTAAAAAATCCATTATTGGTCAGAATAGTAAGATAAACCATTTGAGCTACATCGGGGATACAACGATGGGGCAGGATTGCAATGTTGGGGCTGGTACCATCACCTGTAACTATGACGGTGCAAACAAACACAAGACGGTGATTGGCGATCGCGCATTTATAGGCTCAGACACCAAACTTATTGCACCTGTAACCGTGGGTGATGATGCAACCATTGGTGCGGGCAGTGTGATTACCAAGCTTGTTCAAAAAAATGGTTTGACCTTATCGGCGCGGCCAGAGCAGCGTTATGTTAAAGATTGGAAGAGACCGGAGAAAAGTTAATGTGTGGAATTATTGGTGGGGTATCATCCAAAGCGATTGCGGTGGATTTGTTGGCAGGTCTCAAGAATATGGAGTATCGCGGTTATGATAGTGCTGGCATTTGCACGCTACATCATACTTTATTTGAGTGTACAAAAGAGGCAGGCAAGCTGCATCATTTAGAAGCAGCATTGCTTCGTAATCGGCATGATGGTCTGCTGGGCATTGGGCATACACGCTGGGCAACGCATGGCAAGCCGACGGTAGGTAATTCGCATCCGCATTGTAGTCATGATATTGCAGTGGTTCATAATGGCATTATTGAAAATCATGAAGTTTTACGAAAAGAGCTTGAACAAGCAGGCATAAACTTTGCATCGGATACCGATACGGAAGTTATTCCATGGATGTTATCGCAGGCTTTGTTGGAAGGTAAAGCCATGTTTGCGGCGATGCAGGAAGTGTTGGCACGTTTACACGGGGCTTATGCCATCGGTGTTGTGCATCAGGCTGACGCGGACAAAGTGTGGTTTGCACGCAAGGGAAGCCCTTTGCTGTTGGCGCGCAACAATGATGGGCATTATATAGCATCGGATGGTTTGGCTGTTGCAGGGCTTGCATCGGATGTCATGTATTTGGATGAGGGTGACTGGGGTTATATTCAGGCTGATTCGGTATGTGTTTATAATCGTGATGGGCAGCCTGTGCAGCATGCATGGCAAGAGCTTCCTTATACAGGCACGGCTGTTGGTAAGGGTGATTATGCGCATTATATGCTGAAAGAGATTCATGAGCAGCCAGGTGTGGTCGCGAATATTGTGCATGCTTATGCAGATAGCACGCAGATTGCTTTTCCACATGCTGATTTTGTGGAGTCCACAGCCTTGCCAGAGCGTATTGTCATGGTGGCATGTGGAACGTCATACCATGCGGCACTCACAGCGCGTTATTGGCTTGAGCGTTATTTACAGATTCCAGTTGAAGTGGATGTGGCATCTGAATATCGTTATAGAAACCCTGTGATTGGTGCGAATACTTGGTTGATTACGTTATCACAATCAGGTGAAACCGCCGATACTTTAGAGGCATTGCGGTTATTTAAACGACGAACGCCTGATAACTATACGTTGGCTATTTGTAATGTGGCGAGTTCAACCTTGGTTCGTGAATCCAGCGGTTTTATTGAGCTTTGTGCGGGCCCAGAGATTGGTGTGGCATCTACCAAGGCTTATACGGCACAGTTGACGGTATTGGCTTTGTTTTCTATTAAACTGGCGATGCGTGCGGACTGCATTCAAGTTGATGCATGGCAAGGGCATTACCAAGCATTCTTGGATGCTGTTGAAGGCATGAAGGGGCTATTGCAGCGGGCTGATGAAATCAAGCCATTGGTACCGCTTTTTGCCAATGTGCATGGGGCTTTATTTTTGGGGCGTGGCCCATGTTACCCATTGGCTTTAGAGGGGGCTTTGAAGTTGAAAGAAATTTCCTATATTCATGCCGAAGGTTATGCGGCAGGTGAAATGAAGCATGGCCCTATTGCGCTGATAGATGAGCAACTGCCTGTGATTGTAATCGCACCACGGCAATATCATTTAGAGAAGGTTATTTCGAACCTTTATGAAGTAAAAGCGCGAGGAGCAAAGGTTATTTTGCTGACCGATGCGGATGAAAAAGACTGTCCCAAACATGCAGATGCTATATTGAAGCTGCCAGAAGGTGATTTTTTTACGGCACCATTATTGGCATCTATTCCATTGCAGTTACTAGCATATGAAGTAGCGAGATCCAAAGGAACTGATGTGGATCAGCCAAGAAACTTGGCAAAATCGGTAACGGTTGAATAGTGCTGGTTAAGCTCAAGGCCCGATATGGAATGTGGATGCAGGGTGTAAGTATTTGGTTTGTATGGCGTTGTGGGAAACCTTGTGGTCACCTTATGGGTGATGAATGCTTTCTTGGAATGTCAGACAAGCCAAAGAGTTGCGGCATGCGCCGTATGTCAATGTCGGGTCTTGGGTTAAGCTTTCCTTTTGACAGAAGAGATGATGCGAACTACGCTCGAACAACGTGGAAATAACAGGTAAAACAAATATCTATGGCATTATTGGATGCCCGATTCAACATTCGCTATCGCCAGTGTTTCAGGCTTATTTTGCTGAACAACATGCTTTGGATGTGGTGTATGTGCCATATCATGTTGAAGAAGCGAGCTTGAAAAGTGCCATAGATGGCTTGGCAGCTTTGGGTGTGCAAGGCATTAATGTAACGGTTCCCTACAAAGAGGCAGTGCTGCCCTATGTGCAAGCAGATGAGGATGTGCAATGCATTGGGGCTGCAAACACCTTGAAGCTGGTGGATGGTGGCTGGCAAGCAAGCAATACGGATTGGCAAGGTGTTGCAGCAGTATTTATGGGTACAGAACTAGCCTTAAAAGGCGAACATATATTATTGTTTGGGGCGGGTGGAACAGCGCGCGCAGTGTTGCATGCGGCATGCAAACAAGGCATATCAAGCATCGCAATATGTAACCGTTCGCCTGAGCGCGTAGAGCGATTGATTGAACATGCAAAGCAGCACTATCCAAGTATGGATTGTTACGCGATTGCTTGGCAGCAGGATGCAGTTACTGCCGCGTGCAGTAAATCTCCGTTGGTTATTAATACGACAAGTATTGGCTTATCACCATCGGATATATTCCCATTTCAAATCGGTGGGCGTGGCTGGCTTATGGATGCTGTATACAAGCCTTCAGGGCACACAGCTTTTATTGCAGCCGCAAATTCATCGCAGCGTTATGTGACAGATGGCTTGCCGATGCTCGTTGCGCAGGGCGCAAAATCATTTACAAACTGGCACCCGCAGCAAACACCTGATATATTAGATACATTGACTTGGATGGAAAGGAAGCTCAAGCGAAATGCAACAGTGCTTCTAGGCTGGGAGGGTTGTAAATGAGGCAGACTAGACTTGGTGATATCTTATTACGCAAGCAAGCCATTAACAAAGAGCAGTTGGCGCATGCTCAGCGTGAGATGAAGTTAAATGGTATCAGCTTAACGGCCGAGTTGGTGAAAGCGGGTTTGTTTACAGAAGAAGATCTTGCGAAATTTATAGGCAAATCCTTTGGACGACCTGTGATTGATTTAAGTAAGGTTGATATTAAGCCTGATTTGACAGATATTCCCATTGATATGCTGCGTAAAAATGCAGTTATTCCGATTCATCGCAAAGGCAATGCGATTACCTTAGCGGTCTCTGATCCGTATGATATCAATGCTTTGGATGAAATAGCTTTTATTAGTGGAAGCCAAGTTGATGTGGTGGTTGTAACGGAATCTCAAATTCTTGCGAAACTTGAGGAAATGGGTGGTGCGGGTAAGCAACTTGAAGATGTGATGGGCGAGCTTGGTGCCGATGAAATGGAGATCGTTGATACTGAAGAAGCGGAGATGGATGAGCATTCTCTGGCTGCTGAAACAGAAACGGCACCTGTTGTAAAACTGGTAAACCTTATTCTGTTGGATGCCATTAAACGCGGAGCATCCGATATTCATATTGAGCCTTATGAGAAAACTTTACGGGTGCGTTACCGTGTGGACGGCGTATTGCATGAAATCATGCGCCCGCCTTTGAAGATGCGTGATGCCATGGTATCGCGCATAAAAATTCAGGCGAGATTGAACATCGCAGAGCGTCGGGTGCCCCAAGATGGTCGTATTAAATTGCGTTTGTCCAAGGCTAAAACAGTTGATTTTCGTGTTTCGGTATTACCGACCCTGTTTGGTGAAAAAGTTGTGATGCGCCTTTTGGACTCATCTAATTTACAGCTAGATATGGTAAAGCTTGGTTATGAAGAGGATGATTTAAAAAAATTCCAACATCATATTCATCAGCCTTATGGCATGGTATTGGTAACAGGGCCAACAGGCTCGGGTAAAACGGTAAGTTTATACTCGGCAGTAGCTGAGTTAAACCGACCAGATGTGAATATTTGTACCGCAGAAGACCCCGTAGAGTTTAACTTTATGGGGATTAATCAGGTGAATATAAACCCTGCTGTGGGCTTGGATTTTCCAAAAGCATTGAAGTCATTTTTACGCCAAGATCCTGATATTATTCTTATTGGTGAAATTCGTGACTATGACACTGCTGCGATTGGCATTAAAGCGGCGCTCACAGGGCATTTGGTTTTAGCAACGCTGCATACCAATGATGCACCTTCAACGATGACGCGTATGGTGAATATGGGCATTGAGTCCTTTTTGGTAGGCTCTGCTGTTAATTTGGTAACAGCGCAGCGTTTGGGCCGTCGAACATGCAAGGAATGCTCTGAACCCATTGATATTCCTGCTGAGGCATTAATCAATGCGGGTATTGCAGCCGAAGAAATTGGTTCTTTTCAACCGATGCAAGGCAAAGGTTGTAATACATGCAATGGAACGGGTTATAAGGGTCGTGTGGGTATTTATCAGGTGATGCCCATCACGGATGAAATTCGTGATGCTGTATATGCTGGAAAAAATTCAGATGATATTAATGATATTGCAGTTTCTCAAGGGGTTAAAACATTGCGTATGGCGGCTTTGAATAAGGTGCGTGATGGTTCGATTTCGCTTGCAGAATGTCTGCGTGTAACGGTAGGTGATTGATGGCGATTTTTAATTGGACAGCAAAAACAAGGCAGGGTCAAAGCAAGGCTGGYGAGCTTGATGTTGCCAATAAAGATATYGCGAYGGCAACCYTGCGTAGRCAAGGKCTMACTGATATTAAAGNNNWGAAGAAANNNCCGATAGAAATTGAGATWTTYCCTGAGAAAGTGGAAGACAAAGATATTTCTATCTTYTTTCGCCARYTMTCRACSATGATTAATGCTGGTTTRCCTYTGGTRCARTGTTTTGAGCTTGCYGAACGTGGYGCTGATAAAAAAGCYATGGTSAAACTGTTGAAGGSTGTGCGMMYMGARYTGGAAGGYGGTACACCATTGGGKGAAACRTTRCGWAARTTTCCMAAAGAATTTGACCGCTTGACSTGYTCATTGGTGGAAGCTGGYGAGCAAGGTGGTATTYTGGATAGTATTYTATTGCGTTTGTGTACRTATAAAGAAAAAGCYATCGCACTTAGAAGTAAAATWAAATCGGCAATGATTTATCCMGTTGCRATTYTRGCAGTYTCTTTYATTGTAACKTCGATTTTGATGATTTTTGTGATTCCAGTATTTAGTGAGATGTTTTCGTCCTTTGGYGCTGAATTRCCAGGSCCTACAAAAATTGCCATGGCGATTTCAGATGTGTTTGTAGAGTATTGGTATGTTGTACTGTTTGCGCCATTTGTTTTGATTTGGGCTATAAAAGCAATTTACAAAACCCCACAAGGGCACTATCAGTTGGATAAATTGTTGTTGAATTTACCTGTGATTGGTGATGTTTTACGTAAAGGTGCGGTGGCACGTTTTTGTCGGACATTTTCAACGCTTACAGCAGCAGGGGTGCCAATCTTAGAATCTTTGGATACCGTGGCAGAGACATCGGGTAATGTGGTGATTGAGGAAGTTATTTTGACTTGCAAAGGCTCRATTAGTCAGGGCATGACATTGACGCAGCCGCTGGAAGAAAGTCAGATATTTCCTGTGATGGTGACGCAGATGATTTCTATTGGTGAGCAGACAGGTAGTTTGGAAGAAATGCTAGCTAAAATTGCTGATTTTTATGAAGAGGAAGTGGATGTTGCGGTGGATGGGATGACAGCGTTGATGGAGCCAGTTATTATGGCTTTCTTGGGCGTGGTGATTGGTGGTTTGGTTATTGCGATGTATCTACCTATCTTCCAGATGGCCTCGGTCGTATAAGTGTGAGGAAATGCTGAACAAGTCATGAACTCGCACTTTGCGTCCAGAACACCCAAACTCTGCGTTGTGCGTTTGAGCAATATCCTTGTTATTCCATGCAACACACGCCTCGCCTCAAGATGCCTACTTTTGGTGATTTTGAATATTCTGAATCACAAYTTGYTTCATCCAGACTTATTCAGAGCTTCCTTAGACTTTTTCTTGTATAAAACATGACGATACAGCTTGAAAATCGTAGCCATTTAATGCAGCTATTGTTGTGGCGTGGCATGGCGATGGTGCTTGTTTTGCTGATGGTTAATTGGTTTTACTTGCCCAATATTGGCTTGAATCATCATCGATTATTGGCCTATATAGCTTTGCTATTTGTAGGTTTTTCAGTGCTTCAGAGCCTTTGCTTCCGCAGCCAATGGTCTGTGGGGCTCCAGTTATTTTTTCAGTTTTCTTCAGATATATTGCTGGTCACRCTSTTGGTGTTTGCGACAGGRGGCTATGAAAGCCCKTTTRTTTTGYTGTTTGGYTTGGTGATYGTRGCKGCKGGGACACAGGCTGTGGTGCTATTGGTATTAAGTATCGCTGTGTTTGCTTGTATGGGTTATTTAATTGCCATTTATAGCTTTGCATGGTGGCAGCAGATGTTATTGCCGCCCGATGCAACATTAACGCTTCTTTTGCAAATATCGGTTCTATTGTTGGTGGGTGGCGTGATGGCAGTGATTGCACGCCGCCATGCTACTTTAAGTGATAAAAGCCGACGTGCAGCCCAGCAGCATCAGGATTTTCAGGTATTACACACGCGTTTAATGGCATCGATGCAAGAAGGCGTGCTGGTTTTGGATGAGCATTTAACGATTTGTGATAGCAACCCAGCGGCCTGTGCGATTTTTCATATATCTGATAATTCACTACTAAAGGTTAGTGAGATTCACGMTTTYCCGAAGMGGGTWGTGRRTTTTCTAAAGWCYCCTGRTGRAGAAGCAAGYTATCGYTGTGAATGGCARCAGGATAASGCKGAATATTTGATWACAGTGGGTAAATTTCCAGAGTTRTATGCGGGMGCTTGYTGGTGGTTAACAYTGGTTGATGTGAGTGAATTGCGWGGYTTGGAAAAGGAAGTTRTTGAGCATCAAAAATTGGCGGCGATGGGTAGGATGGCAGCAATGCTGGCRCATGARTTGCGCAACCCYATGCATACCATTGCCCAAGCGGTTGAGCTTGTAACACGTGTGGAAGAAAAGCAGCGAGTCGATATTCAACGCATTGTAAGTGAAGAAATATCGCGCTTAAATCGTCTGGTAACGGACATGCTCGATTATACCAAGCCATTCACACCAAAACCAAAAGATATTGAGGTGTTTGATTTACTTATCGCATCTGTTGAATCGGTGGACCCAGAGCAGAAATATTATGTGGATTTGTTGTGTGATATAGGTGTGTTGAACATTGATGCAGATCATATGCGCTTGGTATTGGATAATTTATTGCGCAATGCTGTCTTATCGAGCCCTGCACCGCATTCGGTGTCCTTGCATGTATCAGAGCAGGCTGGGCATTGGCAGTTTACTGTGAGTGATCATGGTGATGGTATTCCTGAGTCTATACGAGCACATATTTTTGAGCCTTTTGCATCACAACGGGCGGGTGGCACAGGCTTGGGTTTGGCGACAGTATGGCAGGTATGCCAAGCCAATCACTGGCAAATTGATGTGGAAAGTGATGCAGAGGTAACAACATTTCGTATATGGGAAGGTAATATGGAGCGGGATCAATATGGCTGATATTTTATTGGTGGAAGATGAGGCTAATGCACGGCAGGTATTGTCTTTGAACCTAGAATCGATGGGGCATTTGGTGACGGCTTGTGGTGGAGTGGAGGAAGCTGAGGCGGCTTTATCAGCAGGCTCTTTTGATGTGGTTTTGACAGACTTACGTATGGATGGGCGGGATAGAGGACTGGAAGTTGTACGTATGTCAGCGAAGCATTGCCCGCAGGCGAGTGTGTTATTATTGACGGCTTATGCAAGTTCTGAAACTGCTGTAGAAGCCATGCGTGATGGGGCATTTGATTATTTAACCAAACCTGTTTCCAGTGAAGAATTAGGTAGCGCTATTGAGCGCGCGTTGGCAGCGAATATAGGCGAGAAAGAGCCGCCTGTAAAAGCCACCCCTTTGCAGAGAGAGACAAGGCATGGTTCTTCTACGGCTGTAGAAAAAGATGACTTCTTGGTGGCTCATTCGGATGTCATGCAGCGTGTGAAAGAGCGGCTTTTACGCGCTGCCAAGCGTGATTTTACAGTGCTTATTTCGGGGGAGTCGGGAACGGGAAAAGAGCTTGCAGCGCGTTTTGTGCATCAACATTCCATGCGGCATGAAGAACCTTTTGTACCCGTACATTGCGGGGCGATTCCAGAGGGTTTGTTTGAATCCGAATTGTTTGGTCATCGCAAGGGTGCTTTTACCAGTGCTGATGCCAACCGCACAGGCTTGATTGAGTCAGCACAGGGCGGCACGTTGTTTTTGGATGAAATTGGCGAGATGCCATTAAATATTCARGTGAARTTGYTGCGAGTATTGCAGGAAAAAAGCTTTCGACCWGTGGGAGCCGACGTGGAGCAAGTGGCAGATGTAAGAATTGTMGCTGCAACCAACCGYGATCTGGCAGAAGAAGTGAAACAKGARCGYTTTCGTGAGGATTTGTTTTATAGGTTGAATGTTGTGCCTGTACACATGCCTGCGTTGCRACAGCGGCGTGAAGATATACCTGACTTGGTTTCAGCATTGATTAAACGAGCGGGTGGCAATGTGGATGTGCCTGACGCATGCATGAAACGATTAATGACGTTGCCATTGTTGGGCAATGTTCGGGAGCTAGAAAATTTGTTACAGCGTTTGATTGCATTGTCAGATGATCATGAACTGGATGTATCATTGCTGGATGAATTTTATGCGGTCAGTGATGCAACAGGGATCGGTTTGGATATTATGCAGCGCGCGGATAGTAATTTGGATGAGGTTGTTGAGGGTGTAGAGCGGCAACTTATTTCAGAAGCTTTGGCTGAAACGGGTGGTAATGCGACAAAAGCAGCCAAATTACTGGGTATTAGTTTTCGTTCGATTCGTTACCGTATGAAAAAACTACGTATGAAAGGCGATTGATATGGACGTGCAACTTTTTATTGTTGTGATGTGTGGATTTGTGGGTTTGATGGTTGGCAGTTTTGCCAATGTTTGTGTGTATCGTATTCCACGAAGGGAATCGGTGGCATTCCCTGGTAGTCATTGCCCTGCTTGTGGGCATGACATTGCTTGGTATGACAATATACCATTGTTTTCATGGCTAATATTGGGCGGGAAATGTAGACATTGCTCAGGTAGCATTTCAGTGCGCTATCCTTTCTTAGAAGCCTTGATGGGCATCAGCTGGGCTTGGCTGGCATATCATTATGGCTTTTCGCCAGTGTTATTACAGGCGATTGTATTAATTAGTCTGTTGTGGATTTTGACACTGATTGACCTTGAAACAGGTTTGTTACCCAATGTTTTGACCTTGCCAGGCATTGTTGTTGGTTTGTTATTTGCATGGTGGTTTGGTTTCTTGCAGGAAGCGGCGATTGGTGCAGTAGCGGGGTATGGTGTATTCTGGCTGGTGGCGCGGGTTTTCTTATTGTTTACGGGTAAAGAAGGCATGGGGTATGGTGATTTTAAGCTGCTCGCCATGCTGGGAGCCTTTATGGGCTGGGAGGCACTGCCATTTATTGTCTTTGCATCGTCTTTTGTAGGCGCGGTGGTCGGTATTGTATATTTAAAAATAGCGAACAAAGACAGGCAAACCCAAATTCCATTTGGGCCTTATCTAGCTTTGGCAGGCATGCTGTATTTTTTATGGGGAGAGCAGTTTTTGCAATGGTATATGGCACTGATTATGGGCAAGCAAGGGTTATAATGTGGTGCGAAGCATGACGCGAGCCATCGCGCTAACAGGAGGCATTGGCAGCGGCAAAAGTACGGTTGCCAAGATGTTTGCTGATATGGAAATTCCTGTGCTTGATTTGGATGCTGTTGGACGAGAATTACTTGATAGCCCAAAGGTTCAAGCTGCATTGATGCATGCATTTGGCACGGATATTCAAACTTCTCAAGGTCATATCGATCGTAAAACTTTGGCGGCGCGGGCTTTTTGTGATGCTGATAAAACAGCGCGTTTGAACGCTATCTTACACCCTGAAATAGCCGCTTATGAGCAGCAATGGTTAAAAAAACAGCATGCTTCTTATGTAATCATTGAGGCATCGGTATTGTTGGAATCGGGTGGCGTATCGCGCATGGACGGGTTGATTGTCGTGCTTGCTGATCAATCCGTGCGTAAAAAACGTGTTTTAATGCGTGGTAAACAGAATGAAGCGATGTTCAACCAGATTATTGAGCGCCAGTGTGATGATAACATGCGCCACAAACATGCCGATTATATTTTGCACAATGATGGCTCATTGCAAGCCTTACAACAACAGGTCGTGCAGCTATCAGAGCAGTTAAGCAAGGAGTCTTCATGATTACATCATTTTACCCACCACAACGCACATTGATGGGACCAGGACCTTCGGATGTTCCTCCGCGTATTTTAGCCGCCATGTCTCGCCCAACGATTGGGCATCTTGATCCTTTGTTTGTAACCATGATGGATGAAGTGAAAAGTCTTTTGCAATATGCATTTCAAACGCAAAATGAACTTGCCATTGCAGTATCCGCACCAGGCTCCGCAGGTATGGAAACATGCTTTGTGAACTTGTTAGAGGCTGGTGATACGGTTATTGTATGTCAAAATGGCGTGTTCGGTGGACGCATGAAAGAAAATGTTGAACGCTGTGGTGCGACGGCGATTATGGTGAATGATGATTGGGGTAGGGCATGTGATGCGAATAAGTTGGAAGATGCTCTTAAAGCTCATCCAGCGGCACGTTTTGTCGCATTTGTGCATGCAGAAACTTCAACGGGTGCAAGTACGGATGTGGAAGCCATGTGTGAGGTGGCGCACCGTTATGATTGTTTAACCATTGTGGATGCAGTGACTTCTCTGGGAGGTACAGCGTTGCGGGTGGATGATTGGGGTGTGGACGCGGTGTATTCGGGCACACAAAAATGTCTCTCATGCACACCAGGTTTATCGCCGTTGTCATTGAATGATGCGGCTTTGGATGTGATTAAAAAACGTAAAACAACAGTGCAAAGTTGGCTTTTAGATTTGAATTTGGTAATGGGTTATTGGGGTTCTTCAGACAAGCGATCTTATCACCATACAGCACCAGTGAATGCACTATATGCCTTGCATGAATCATTATTGCTACTTAAAGAAGAAGGTCTTGAGCAGGTATGGGCACGACACCAGCGACATCACCAAGCTCTAAAAGCAGGGCTTGAGGCGGTGGGCTTGGATTTTGTTGTGCCTGTAGCGGAGCGGTTGCCGCAGCTTAATGCGGTGCGGATTCCTGAAGGTGTGGATGATGCAACTGTGCGGAGCTTGTTGCTTCAGGATTATCAATTGGAAATTGGTGCAGGCTTGGGCGTGATGGCAGGTAAGGTATGGCGTATTGGTTTGATGGGTTATGCTTGTCGCAAAGAAAATGTCTTTAAATGCCTTGCAGCATTGGATGATGTATTGGCACGTTTACACGCACCTGTGAATCATGGCGTTGCCATTGCGTCGGCGAGAGCTGCTTATGCAAGTTCTTTAATATGAACAAGCGGGGAATGTTTTTAGCTGAGGAGGCTAATATGAAAAAAATGATGGTTGTTGTGTTTTTATTATTTCTGGCACCGCTACTTTCGGGATGTTCTGCTGAGCCTGGCAGTGAATCATGGTGTAATGAGATGAAACAGAAGTCTCAAAGTGAGTGGACAATGAAAGAAGCTGGGATATTTACCAAACATTGTGTTTTAGGTAATTATAAAGAATAAACCGTCCCCGATTTTCCATTGATATGCTTGTTAATATCCTTACCAAACTTGAGCATAAGGTAACGATGCGAATAGCTTGAAGAAATACATGATTGCAAGACTTGACCCTCTCCCTATTGACCCTCTCCCTATGACCCTCTCCCTACGGCATTGGATGATGTGTTGGCACGATTGCATGCGCCTGTGAATCATGGTGTTGCCATTGCGGCGGCGAGAGCTGCTTATGCAAGTTCGATATGAACAATTTGGGTTAGCTGAGGAGGTCAATATGAAAAAAACCGTAGTTGCTATGTGCTTACTATTTCTGGCATCACTACTTTCGGGATGTTCTGCCGAGCCTAGCAGTGAATCATGGTGCAAGGATATGAAAGATAAGTCTCAAAGTGAGTGGACAATGCAAGAAGCAGGCACCTTTACCAAGCATTGTGTTTTGGGCAATTATAAAGAATAAGCGAAGAAGAATTTGTAAATTTACGAGCAGGCGAGGCCTGTGTGAAAGGTGCCCAGATAAGGGTAAATTGGGCTGAAAAACGCAACGAAGTGCCGCGTGTACGCCCTTTCCCAATGGGTTCGATTTTAGCGCTTTGTCAAGCCTTGACAGTCCAAAATCCAGGGCAATCGTATTAAAATTCAGTTGCGCTTTATCAGAGCATAAGTCGTGTATTTAGGTCAAAAAAAGCCTTTTTTTTACTCTGACGCGTGTTAATAAAGTTGGTCATTCCCGAGGTTTTTATCGGGAATCCATGTCTTTGATGGATGCCCGATAAAGGCATTCGGGCATGACGCTACGGAGTTTGCTTGAAAATATAATGAAAAACTGTGTTTTTTAATGCGATTGTCCTGTCTTGATTCGCACATTCTCTTGTTAAATCTATAGGGAGCCTCGAAAAGCCTCGTCTGAGTTAAGCGTCGGTGTTTTTTGCTTGTAGCAAGGCGGGTAAAATGGGGAATAGCCTTAGCTATTGCACGCTTTATCCAACACCGCTACAGGTGAAAAAGACAAGCTTAACGAAATAACTAGGTTTTTCGAGGTTCCCTATAGGTTTCTTGCACTAACTGTTGAAATGGGCATCAATATCTTCACTTTGGTGGATGATAGATATAATTTCAATGCCATCATTAGCATGGCGGTAAAAAATGATATGCCTACCCTCTAAGAAGCTAAAGTACCCTGCTTTGATTTCATCTCTTTTTTTGCCCAGTGCAGGGTTGCCTGCCAGCCATTCAAGCCGTTGTTGTAACAAGGTTAAATATGTATTGGTCTGTACGTTTCCCCATTGTTCCATGCTGTATTCACGGATACTAAGAATATCCTGCTGAGCAAGTTCCGAAAGAAGATATGGAACTTTTAGGGTCAGGTCTTGCAATCAAGCATTCCCTGTTGGGCGTAAGGGGGGGCTTGAATGTTGAACTCAAGAAAGAATACCCTGTTTATTGAATAAATATTAGCCCTTTTGGGCTCGTCATTTCTTTGCTGTCAAAGAAACGAAGCAAAGAAACCACCCTTGATATGCTGCTTATTTCCTGCGTATGCAAGCTTAAAAAGGGCGCGTGTTACTGCGCTAATCCTTTTTAAGCTTCCATACTTCGGCGCAGCCTTGCAAAGGGGGGGCTGCTTCCCCTCACATAAAAGGGTTTTGAGAACTGATGGGGTCGGGGTTTGATTCGCACATTTTATTGTTTAAATTTATAGTTTTTTTGCACTAACTGTTGAAATGAGTATCAATATCTTCACTTTGATGGGTTATAGACATAACTTCAATGCCATTATGAGCATGGCGGTAAAAAATGATGTGCCTGCCCTCTAAGAAGCTAAAGTACCCTGCTTTGATTTCATCTCTTTTTTTGCCCAGTGCAGGGTTGCCTGCCAGCCATTCAAGCCGTTGTTGTAACAAGGTTAAATATGTATTGGTCTGTACTTTTCCCCATTGTTCCATGCTGTATTCACGGATGCTAAGAATATCCTGCTGAGCAAGTTCAGAAAGAAGATATGTGGTCACCTTTATTCTTGAGTAAGCCCTTGAAAGAAGGTTCGCCCATCCACCGCTTGGGCTCTGTCCAGTTGGAGCTCGCCAATAGACAATCTCGCCCTTAACCTTTCAAGTTTAAGTTGTTTGTACTCTTGTACAGACATGATTACTGCCACAGCTCGACCATATTTTTTAATGCTTACAGGCTCACGTTGTACTGTGTCCATAAGTTCCCCGAAGTGTGTCTTGGCTTCTTTGGCTGCGATTGACTGCATAGCTTAAACCTCTCTAAAGTGATCATTATAATCATAATGGTCACTTTAATGGTCGTTGTCAATCAGGTAAACGTTGTAAAGGGGACGGTTTTATTTGGTATGATGAACCTATATTGGTTGAAATGAAAATTGCTAACCCTATAAATTAAATACTTACCTAGCCCTACAGTAAATGGTTGATTTACGAAAAGAAAAACCTTTGTCACAATGCGGGATATGACTCAGACAACTTCCGCCCAAATTCTTGATGGCAAGGCGCTTGCCGAACGTATGCGTGCTGCCATGCACGATGAATCCACTATTTTATCGCAGAAACATGGGCGTTCTCCAGGTTTGGCGGTGATTATTGTTGGTTCTGACCCTGCTTCGCATGTGTATGTGAAAAATAAAAAGATTGGCTGTGAAAAAGCAGGCATTGCTTCGTTTTCCTACGAGCTACCCAGTGAGACCACACAACAACATTTGTTGGGTTTGATTAGCGAATTGAATGCAGACCCCAAGGTGGATGGTATTTTGGTGCAGTTGCCTGTGCCTGCGCATATTCATTCGGATGCGATTTTAAGTGCTATTAACCCAAGCAAGGATGTGGATGGTTTTCACCCATACAATGTTGGCTGTTTAACGGTTCGCCAGCCTACATTACGCTCTTGCACGCCCTACGGTTGCATGAAACTGCTTGAAGAAACGGGGCAGGATTTGCATGGCAAAGAGGCGGTGATTGTTGGAGCTTCGAATATTGTGGGCAGGCCGATGGCTATGGAGCTTTTATTGGCTGGTGCAACGGTCACAGTGTGCCATCGTTTTACGAAGAATTTACAAAGCCATATTGAACGCGCCGATATTGTGGTTGCGGCGGCAGGTAAACAGGGGCTGATTCAAGGCGCATGGATTAAAAAAGGTGCAACAGTGATTGATGTTGGCATTCATCGTCTTGAAAATGGCTCGTTGACGGGTGATGTTGATTTCGCCGAAGCATCGAAACGTGCTGCTTGGGTTACACCTGTACCGGGTGGTGTCGGGCCGATGACCATCACCATGTTGCTCGCCAACACTATTCAGGCATTTAAAGTACATGTGGGGGATGCAGGTGAGTGAACTATTGAAAACACCGCTATTTGATGCGCATATAGCATCGGGTGGAAAAATCGTACCATTTGCAGGTTATGAATTGCCTGTGCAATATAAAAATGGCGCGCTCAAAGAGTACACTGCTGTGCGTGAAGGTGCGGCTGGCATCTTTGACATCACACATATGGGGCAGGTGCGTGTGGAAGGTGTGGGCGCATTGGATTTTTTACAATATGTGACCACCAATGATGTGTCCAAGCTGGTTGATGGGCAGGTGCAATATTCGGCGCTGCTCAATGAGCAGGGCACATTTATTGATGATATTACCACGTATAAAATCAATGATGAGGCATATTATTTGTGCATCAATGCGGCAAATCGGCATAAAGATGTGGCACATTTGCAACAAGAAGCTACAAACTTTGATGTCACCGTAACGGATGAGTCCGATGGCACCACATTATTGGCATTGCAAGGCGCAAAAGCACAAGCCGCGTTGCAGGCATTGACCGAAATAGATTTGGAAAGTATCGGCTATTACAAGTTTTCCAGAGGTAAGATTGGTCCGACTGGGGGCAGTGCAGGTGGCATCATTTCGCGTACGGGCTACACAGGCGAAGATGGTTTTGAAATTTATATTCCCAATGCGATTGCGGCTGAAGTTTGGAATGCATTGCTTGTAGGTGGTGCTGTGCCGATTGGTTTGGCGGCGCGTGATATGTTGCGCACAGAAATGGGTTATGCGCTTTATGGGCATGAAATCTCGGATGTAGTGACACCTGTAGAAGCCAAGTTGATGTGGATTACCAAGTTGGATAAGGGCAATTTTATTGGGAAGTCTGCGGTAGAAACACGCAAATCTGAGGGTGTAAAGCAACGCTTGATTGCCTTAAAACTTACAGACCGAGGCATTCCTCGCGAGCATTATAAAGTCTTCGTGGATGGTATTGAAAGTGGTGAAGTAACTTCGGGCATGCATTCGCCCATGGCTGGCGGTGTTGCGCTTGCGTATGTGAAACCAGAGCATGCAATTGAGGGTGATGTCAGCATTGAGATTCGAGGTAAGCTGGTAGCTGCCGAACGGGCATCGTTGCCTTTTGTAAGAAGTAACGTTAAAAAGTAACTTAGAAGGTTTAAGGGAGAGGAAATATGTCAATTCCTGCTGATTTAAAGTATACCAAAGAACACGAGTGGGTGCGCATCGAAGGCGATACCGCGACATTCGGCATCTCTGATCATGCCCAAGAAGCCTTGGGTGATATTGTATTTGTGGAACTGCCTGAAATTGGTCGCAGCGTGGATGCGGCGGAAGCTTATGCCGTGGTTGAATCTGTAAAAGCGGTATCGGATATTTATGCACCTGTGGCAGGTGAAGTGATTGAAGTGAATACGCTGCTTGAAAGCGAGCCTGAAAAGCTGAATACCGAGCCTTATGGTGCAGGCTGGATTGCCAAGGTGAAGATGTCGGGTAATTCGGACGAATTGATGTCTGATGACGAATATACAACCTTTTTAGAAGAATAATTCACCACGAAGCATGCGAAGGGCACGAAGTTTTTTGTGCTCTTTTGTTTTTGTGGTCTGAGAGTCAACGATGAGATTTTTACCCCATACAGACACTGATCGAAACGCCATGCTTGAAAGCATGGGCATGAATACGATGTCTGATTTGTTTGCTGATATTCCTAAGGAATTTCATCTTGAACAAGATAGTTTGCATTTGCCTGATGCTTTATCTGAAGCGGCGATTGTGCGTAAATTTACCCAAGCATCTGAGCAGAATCGGCATGCGGGTAATACACGTTGTTTCTTGGGTGGTGGTACATACCATCATTTTGTTCCAGCTGTGGTGGATTATGTGATTTCGCGTGGTGAGTTTTTAACTGCATACACGCCTTATCAACCTGAAATTGCGCAAGGAACATTGCAAACACTTTTTGAATTTCAAACCATGGTGGCGCGTTTAACGGGTATGGATGTGTCCAATGCTTCGATGTATGAAGCAGCCACAGCCACAGCAGAAGCAGCCTTGATGGCACGCCGTGTGACACGCAAGTCCCGCATTGTTATGGCTGGCTCGGTGAATCCACGTTATCGCTCGGTAACACAAAACTATTTATCTCGCCTTGAAGGTGAATATGTTGAAGTTGCGATGGATGGGGAAGGTTTTGGCACAGATATAAACAACATCATTGCTGCGATTGATGAAAAAACGGCCTGTGTGATTGTGCAATACCCTGATTTTTATGGTTCGGTGTATGATTTGGCTCCATTGCGTGCGGCTTGTGATGCGGCAAAATGTTTGATGGTGGTGGCATTCTCTGATGCCACAGCTTTTGCGTTGATTGAGTCACCGGGTGATATGGGTGCAGATATTGCTGTCGGTTCAGGGCAATCATTGGGTATTCCGATGGGTTTTGGCGGACCTCATTTGGGTCTGTTTACCTGCAAACAAAAGTATGTTCGACAAATGCCAGGGCGTGTGTGCGGCATGACTTTTGATGCCGATGGCAAGCGTGGTTTTGTACTAACGTTATCCACCCGTGAGCAACATATTCGCCGTGAGAAAGCCACATCCAATATTTGTTCCAACCAAGGTTTGATGTGTACTGCGGCGGCGACTTATATGACCCTGATGGGTGATGAAGGATTGAAAGCAGTCGCTCAGCGCTCAGCAGCAGCTTTGCACAAGCTTATATCTTCTTTGCCAGCCAGTGTATCTGCTGCACAAGGCGCACATTTCCATGAAACTGTATTGAGCTTTTCAAGCCAAGCCATACGAGACTTATTCCTTCAAGAAGCACGTAAGCGTGACATCTTTGCAGGCATTCCACTTGAGCAGTTGGATGATGCGGTGGAGCATAAACATCTTTTGGTAACCACCACAGAAATGATTGAAGCGGCTGATATTCAAGATTATATCGCAGCCTTGGAGGTGGCGGTATGAGTGTCGATGATACTTTAAACACCTATTCCGCAGTTGGCGGTATCCAGCATGAAGAACCTTTATTATTTGAGCATGCCCATGAGTCCGCCGAAGCCATCAGCTTGCCAGGTGTTCAGGGTGATATTTCTGATGAATTGAAGGCTTTTGCGCGTAAAAAACCAGCCAATATCCCTGGTTTGTCTGAGCCTGAAACGGTGCGTCATTTTGTGCGTATGTCGCAATGGAACCACAGCATTGAAACAGGCTTTTATCCACTTGGATCTTGCACCATGAAATACAACCCACGGGTCAATGAACAAGTCGTACGCTTGTCTGGTCTGGCAAATATTCACCCTGATCAGCCCGTCGATAGTGTGCAGGGTGTGTTGGCATTATTGCATGAGTTGCAAACATGGTTATGTGAAATTGCAGGCTTTTCCGATGTCACCTTACAACCTGCCGCAGGCGCACATGGTGAATTGGTTGGTTTGATGATGATTCGTTCATGCCTTGATGCGCGTGGACAGCAACATCGCAAGAAAGTGCTGGTTCCTGATTCGGCACATGGAACCAACCCCGCTTCAGCAGCCTTGTGCGGTATGCATTGTGTTGAATTAAAGTCAGGTGCAGATGGTCGCATTGATTTAGAGGAGTTGAAGAAACACCTCGATGGTGATGTTGCGGCGTTGATGATGACCAACCCGAACACCGCAGGCGCATTTGAGTCGGACATCAAAGAAATTTGTCAATTGGTGCATGATGCTGGTGGTTTGGTGTACGGTGATGGTGCGAACTTGAATGCTTTGGTGGGTGTAGCTCGCCCAGGTGATATGGGTATTGATTGCCTGCATATCAATGTGCATAAAACCTTCTCGACACCGCATGGTGGTGGCGGTCCTGGCGCGGGACCTGTGGTAGTCAATGATACCCTTGCGCCTTATTTACCCGTACCACGTATTGTTAAAGAGGGTGATGATTATCGTATTGAAACACAAGATGAGCAATCCTGCGGAACGATTTTAGGCTCGATTGGTCAGGTTGGTGTATTGCTGCGTGCGCATGCTTATATTGCAGCTTTTGGGGCGAATCATTTGCATAAAATATCCCAAGATGCGGTATTAAATGCCAACTATGTGTTGCACCGCCTTAAAGATGCTTATCACGTTCCTTTTGAAGGTTTGTGTAAACATGAATGCCTGCTTACGGATGAATATCAGAACAAACATGGTGTAAAAACCTTGGATATTGCCAAGCAGCTTATTGATTTGGGTTTTCATCCGATGACGGTTTATTTCCCATTGATTGTGCATGGGGCAATGCTTATTGAGCCAACTGAAACTGAATCCAAAGCAACCTTGGATAGCTTTTGTGATGCCATGTTAGAAATTGCCGCGCAATGCAAGGCAGGAGATACGCAGGTACTTCATGATGCGCCGATCAAACCGATTCGTAGACGTTTGGATGAAACGCAAGCTGCAAGGAAACCTGTATTGGTTTGGTCAGACTAATTCTTTGTAAATGCTCGCATAATAAGCATTAGGTATTAAAGGCGAGAAAGTACGGGCGCAGGAACCAATGAGGTAACATCACCACCCATTTCCGAGATTTCACGGATAAAACGGGA
>NVTQ01000024.1 GCA_002401635.1 Pseudomonadota bacterium | reverse complement strand
TTCAGTCAGGCTGGGTAGAAGTCCGTCGTAGGCAACAAGATGGTCGTATCCACACATTTATACTACAAGCAGGCGAAGTAGTCGGTGAACTAGGGCTAGCGGGGCTGGCACATCAACGTACAGCAACCGTGACAGCATTAACTGATGGTGAAGTCGAAGTGATTGATCGCGGCGCATTGATTCGCTTGGTGAATGGCCCTGCCAGCCGACTAACCCCTTTACTTGCCGCATTATTTTCACGTCTAAAACTTGCCCTTGATGAAGATACTTCAGACCACCTTGAAGATACATTTATCTCTTATGCCAAGTTAGAAGGAACCAATGCAAAAGCCCAGCAAGCTTTATGCAACCGCCCAAAAATGGTTTACCATTTACCATGGGTCTTCGGAGCCTATCACCCACCTCAAAGTGTGACTGATTTATTCACACAGCAGAAGCCTGCCGATGTTAAGCTGGCTGGCTGTAGCCGCTTGCTTCGCGAAGAACATATTTTTATTGAACAAGCTCCAAGCGGCGGCCTACAATTACGTATCGCTCAGCATGGTGATTTTTGWTTACTCGATAATGAGCGTGTGGGCTATGGCAAAAATGCAATCGCAGCCCCTCTCAGCAAGGGCTCCCATAGCCTTAAATTTGGCGACCAAGCCACGCCCTTTGAATTTACCTTAGATGTGCTGTGTTAAATACGAATACTTTTAACAATCAGCATTCTGGTTCGACTTTGATACGTTCAATATGACTTGTTTTACCCGTAATTACACTGATTTTTAACAAGGTTGCAAAAAGTGTKGCKCCACGATCCACAGCTTCAAAACGTTGCGGAAGCCGCGTTATCATACGATGCAAGGCACCTTCTTTTCGCATACCAATAATAGATTGGTAAGAGCCCGTCATGCCAATATCTGTTTGATAAGCCGTGCCACTGGTGTGAATAATCTCATCACAGGTCGGAATATGTGTGTGGGTACCGTAAACAAACGAAACACGCCCATCCAAATGCCAACCCATGCCCATTTTTTCACTGGTCGTTTCAGCGTGTAAATCCATAAGGATCACTTTTACATCCGATGGAATCTCCGATAATGCCTGATCCGCAGCAGCAAATGGACAATCCCATGTTCCACTCATAAACACCTGACCGATGGTATTAATCACCGCAACAGGATGACCCACTGCAGTTTCTTGAATCGTCCAACCTTGCCCAGGGGCTGCGGGTGAAAAGTTCATAGGGCGAATAAAACGGTCATCCTCATCAATGGTTTTAAGAAATTCACGTTGGTCCCAACAATGATTGCCATTGGTCAATACATGCACACCTGATTCAAACACTTCATCAGCAACTTTGCGTGTCGTGCCAAAGCCCGCAGCAAGATTCTCACCATTGGCAACCACGAAATCGACCTCGTTTTTATAAACGATGTTAGGCAAATGATCACGCAATGCTTTGCGCCCAGCTTTGCCGAGAATATCGCCAATCACCAAGATATTTATGTATTCGGACATGTCATCCATCCTTCTTCGGTTATGATTGCATCAAGTGGTATATCATGCGCTTCTGATGCAATATCAGGACATCGCTGGCAATCAAACGCAAGACCAATAATCATATCAATATGTTGTTTATGCTGCGCCAACCAACGATCAAAGCAGCCTTTTCCCATGCCTATTCGATTGCCTTGCAAATCAAATCCCACAACAGGGCACAGTACAATGGCAGGACTCTCACCTTCTTGCCAGCTTTGCCCATGCACAGGCTCTAAAATACGCAATACTCCAGTCTGCCATTCTGTATCAGCATGACACCCTAACCAATGCATATCACCATTTTTTCGTGTTACGGGCGCATAATATTGATGCTTGCTGGGCAATGCGAAAAGCGGACTTGTATCCACCTCTTCCGCAAGCGAGCGGTAACACAACACCTGAACACCTTGTTCATACTGCTGATCAAGGTGAGCATGCAATGTTTGCAGAATGTTACTGGAGAGTTCTTTGTTTTGCACATGCGTCAATGCTTTGCGGTGCGATAAACACCGCTGCCGCAGTTGTTCTTTATTATCTTTCATGGTTTGAAATACATCAGAAATAAAAAGGAACCCCCGCACTGACGTAGTGACGGCAAGTTGTCGAACCCTCTATGACGAGGTGGGCGCGGCACGTTGAAATCAGGTATCCCAAACAAGTGGGACGCACACAAACAACGTAGCGAAGCTCCCATATGACATGCATCGGCTCAGGCAACATAAAGCCACTCGCTCAGCGCAGGGGCACTTTAGCTAAACCCTCTGCTTGCGATACCACATCGTCAAGAGCAGAAATGATTGTGTCTATATTCTGAATTTCCACTTCACTTTTTTTCAATAGCTCACCAGCTAAATTCAGTGCTGCCAAAGTAATAAGGCGATCGCTACCAACGGTTGCGCCAAGCTCGCGCAACTCATCAATCTGCTCTCGCACCAGTTCAGCAGCCGCTTCAACAGCTTCAGGATTATCATCAGTTCGAATACTGAATTTCTTTCCCAGTATATTTACATCAACTTTATGACTCATGTGGATTCCCGACTTGGCTCAGTAATAATCTGATCCAACTTTTCCATAGCGTGTTCAACACGGCTTTTGGCTTCTTGGCGCTTATCATTTCCATCATGGAGTTCACGCTCAAGTTGTTGGATTTGATCTCGACGTTTACGCAGCTCACTCTCTGCCAAGCGTACTACTTCACGCAAACGCTGATTTTCAGACATCATCTTCTCAGTATTGCGGCGAATCGTTGCTATATGCTCTGTCAGCAAGGTTATCCGCGTTTCAAGTTGACATTGATTCTCACTGCTATTCATAGGTGTATTGAAACACTCCCCATGTACAAGGTCAACCTCCTACATGACTATATTCAGTTTCCTGATGCAAAAGCACCTTCAATATCTGCCAGCCATGGGAAATATTCAATCAACCAACCTGCCAAGATGCTAAAGCTACCAAGAAAGATAAGCGCCCCAACAATCATCAACAACACGCCTGAAATCACTTCAATCATATGCAGGTGACGCTTAAAGCGTTGCGACCAGTTCAAAAATGCATCCGTTGCCAAGGCTGCCAACAAAAAAGGAACACCCAATCCTGCCGAATAAGCAACCAATAAAAGCATGCCTTCCCCTACTTGCTGTTGCGCTCCAGCTACTGCCAAAATAGCTCCTAAAATCGGACCAATACATGGTGTCCAACCAAATGCAAATGCCGAACCAAGCAGCAATGCGCCCGAACCACTGCGTGCATTCACACTACCTGTATCAACACGTGCTTCCATCATCAAGAAAGGAATACGAATCAAGCCTGTATAGTGCAAACCGAAGGTGAAAATAATCACCCCTGCCACTTTGCCTAAAATAGTCATATTCGAGAGCAACCATTGCCCCAACCACGTTGCCGAAGCGCCCAAAGCAATAAACACCAAACTAAAACCCAGAATAAACCACAAAGACTGAATGATTGCAGTGCGTCGAACCGATGCATTGGCATCTGTTTGCTGGCGCAAAGCATCGACCGACACGCCACTGATATAAGATAAGTACGCTGGCACAAGTGGCAACACACAAGGTGATAAAAAAGATAGTAAGCCAGCCACAAATGCGCCGACAAGGGTAATTTCAATCATTATAAATCCTTGGAAAACTTGAATGCGAGCTTGGTCTGCAAGCGGCGCGAAATCTTACGCTTTTAAATTACCCCTGTGTAGCCACTTTTTATTAAAAAATATTAACCATCTTCTAAAACCGCATGGTATAACCATTCACCATAAGCCTTGCTGCACTCTCCCTTGAATGTAACAATCTCAGGGGTTTCATAAGGGTGATGCTTCGCCAACCATTCTATGACTTTATTTTTAAGCTCCATGGTCGTTTTAATGTGTAAATAATACTCTTGTGAACATTCCAATTTACCCTGCCAGCGGTAGGTCGATGTTCCAGAGGTTTGTTGAATACAAGATGCAAGGTGCTTCTCAAGCAATTGCCGCGTCATCCATTGCGCTTGTTCGACTTGATCGGTGCTAGTGAGAATCATAATCATGTGGGACATATGAAAAGCATAACCCATAACAAAGGGAATAGGTACTCACACCTTGTTTAACCAAGAAACGACCCAATTAAAAAAATACTTTGCCGTTATCGCACTGCCTTCTATAGTAAGCGTGAGGGCTTTAAAATAACGGTTACAAAACTGGGAGTCTATATGATTGCAGAGCTTAAGCGTAAAATATTTGTACTGGATACCAATGTATTGATTCATGATCCGAATGCTTTAAGCCGCTTCGATGAACATGATGTGGTGTTACCTATCGTGGTTGTTGAAGAGATGGACAAGGTAAAACGTGGCGTTGATGAACTGGCTCGAAATGTGCGCGAGGTATCGCGTTATTTGGATGAATTAAGCGAAAAAACAGAGGACTTATCAAAAGGCTGTGTGTTACCTGGTGGTGGTCGTTTGTTTTTTGAAATGACCCACCATATTACCGATATTTTACCCGAATCTCTTAGCCGCAGCAGCAATGATAACCGTATTATCGCGGTTACGATGATGTTAAAGAAGGAAAACTCCAACAGAGAAGTCGTTCTGGTTTCCAAAGACATCAATTTACGCATCAAAGCACGCGCCTTGGGTCTAGCAACTGAAGATTATCGCTCTGATAAAGTTGTTGAAGATCTTGATATTCTCACCAGTGGTCAATTAACCCTTGATGACAAAACCTGGGAAATCATGGGTGAAAGCTTAGAAGTCACGCAGGCCGAACATGGCAATAATTACCAAGTCACTTGGCCAGAAGATATGAGCCTGCCGCATTTAAGCTCCTTTGTGCTTCTACCAGGTGAACATGAAACGGCACTGCGTTGTTTTACGGTTGATCAAGAAACCAGACGTGTTGATTTACGTGATATTTACTCATACCGCACCGATCGCCATGCAATTTGGGGCGTTCAAGCCCGTAATTTAGAGCAAAACATGGCTATGAACCTATTGATGGATGCCAATTTGGATTTGGTCTCACTCTTAGGCTTGGCTGGCTCTGGCAAAACACTGCTTGCACTGGCTTGCGGACTACATCAGACCTTGGATATGGGTTTATATGATCGTATATTAGTTACCCGCGCCACTGTGCCTATGGGGCAAGATATTGGTTATCTACCTGGCACTGAAAAAGAAAAACTTGAGCCTTGGATGGGCGCAATCACCGATAATTTATCTTTCTTATTGGGCGAAGAAGCATCCGATATTAGCTCTATTCTAGGACAAAACCGTATTGAAATAGTGGCTCTTTCATTTGCACGTGGGCGCACATTTTCACGCACTTGGTTGATTGTTGATGAAGCGCAAAATTTAACCCCGCATCAAATGAAAACCATTGTTACCCGTATGGGCGAAGGCTCAAAAATCATCATTTTGGGTAACAATGCGCAAATTGACACACCTTACTTAACGGCGCACACCAATGGTCTATCCATGGTAGCACAACGTTTTTCCGACTGGGAATGGGCTGGGCATATTGTGTTAAAAGCCAGTGAGCGTTCACGCTTGGCTGCGCATGCTACGCAGGTCTTATAATGTCAATCTAATGCAGTTGTTTTGAAAGACTATTTTGATTCAAAACAACTGCATTGAATGGCATAAAAATTGCATGCTTCTCCATTTATTAAGTTCAAGTGGGTATCAGAGGATAAATCATGCAAGATATTTTTATTGGCAGACAAGCTATTTTTGATAGAAATTATAACGTAAGCTCCTATAAACTCTTATTTAGACAAGGCTCTGACTCCAGCTTACGTAATGACGATCATAAAACTGCCAAGGTACTCGTAGATGCACTGATAGATTTGGGTCTAGATAAATTATCTGGCGATAAAAAAGTGCATATCAATGCCTCCCCAACATTTGTTTTAAGTGATTTAAGCGAGCTTTTTCCACCAGAACAAGTGGGCATCGAAATACTCGACCCTTCAAGCATCAATGCGGATATGATCAAGGCCTGTAAAGCTCTGAAAGAAAAGGGCTACGAACTCACATTAAACAACATCACCTATGCACCGCATTTGGAGCCATTGATTGAATTGGCAGATGTTGTCAAAGTCGATATATCCAATGTCAAAGATTTGACTGCGGAAGTTAGGGCACTAAGAAAATTTAATGTGCAATTACTCGCATCCAAGGTGGAAACGTATGCTGATTATGAAAAAACCCAAAGCTTAGGTTTTAACTACTTTCAAGGTTTCTTCTTTTGCAAACCTGAAATTGTAGAAGGCAAGACCATGCCCGAATCCAAAATAAATATTTTACGTGCTTTGCAGCAAGTATTAACTGCCAATGTCGTGGCTGATATTAATGATCTCATCAAACAAGATGTAAGCCTTTCATACCGCCTATTGAAATATATCAATTCTGCCGCCTTTGGTATGCAACGCGAAATCGAATCTATCGAGCAGGCACTCGTGCTGCTTGGTTTAAATAATGCGCGACGTTGGTTATCTTTACTATCGCTGGCTTCCTTGGGAGAAGGCAAACCCTTGGAGCTTATGCGCACATCGCTTTATCGCGGGCACCTATTGGAATCCATCGCCAAAGGCCTACACGAAGAAGAAACAGGTGATGACTTCTTGCTGGGCATGTTCTCTGTTCTGGATGCTTTACTCGATCAGCCTATGCAAGAGGCTATTGAAGGCATGGCGCTACCAAGCCCAGTAAGAGATGCCCTACTGCGTGATGATGCGGCTATGTCTTATAAACTAAATGTTGTCCGCGCCTTGGAGAGTGGCGCATGGGATGATGTTGCGCGTTGGGGCGAGCAATACCGAGCCTTAAAAGTCACCGATCTGATGGCTTTACATACCGAAGCGTTGGCTTGGTCAGATGCACAAATCAATGCTATCCAAGGCGGCTAAACAGATCGTTTGGCTCTAAAAATAATCTCGTTATATTTGTACCCACTTAAGCGACTGCTACAGCAAAGGTAGCCAATTAAGACTCATACCTTAACAAACTCTGCATACAGAGTTCAAAGGGGTTATTTATGACACATCAACAAGCCCTAAGGCAAGCCCACAAGCTTGGCATTCAAAATATTTCCACACTGCATCCAAGACGCAAATCATACGTTCTATTCAGAAATTTACGGGATCCTCTGTCTGTTTTGCTAACCCAGAGTGTCATAAATGCGGCAATACAAATTGCGAATGGCGCAATGATTGCCAGAATCATTTAACTGTAAACAGAGCCACCTAGGGAAGCGCTGATCAACTCAATGCATGGCAATCATGCGTCCATCATCACCAATTCCTACGTTGCTATTGCTTGTAATTCTCGCCTTGGTCTTAGCAATTTTGAATTCATAGCTTGCCATCCCGAGTTAATCAGCGCTTCCCTAGTCACAATGTTCATAAACATCATAATCGTCCAACATTTCAAATCACTGTAAAGGCACTCTTTCAGGTTTAAATTTACAGTTACACCTAAATTATTTTTTAGAAAAAAACTGGCGTTGAAGAGGTTTTCAATGCAATTCAACAACTGTATATATCATTACACTTGTAAGTTGAATCCACGCATTCAAAAAAGTATTTATTAGGCTAATGGTCAGTATGGAGGAATATTAAATGTAAGAGGTTAGTTCTGTAGGCACAAAATGGGCACAATTCGGGCACAGGTGAAAATGTAAGTGTTTGCGCCTAAAAAGCTAAAGGTCAAAATGGTGCACCCTAGTGGAGTCGAACCACCGGCCTTTCGCTTCGGAGGCGAATGCTCTATCCAGCTGAGCTAAGGGTGCGCATTTGAAAAGTGAGCGCAAGCCTAAATGAAGCAACCTTCTATGACCACTCGCTTCGGAGGCCGATGCTCTATCCAGCTGAGCTAAGGGTGCATACATTCGCAACACTTTAAAATTACTACATTTTCCTCAAAGGTCTGAGGTTTCAAGAAGCCTTCAGTATACAGACTTGTGCCCAATTCTAAATGCCTATAGAGAAAATTGAAACAACTCCTTGAAAAAGCAGTGAGCGTTGCCTTACTTGGGGCAAGAAACATGACTTCTAGCCTCCGAAGCGCTTCTATTCTGGGTAAGAGGTCATATCACTAAAAAAACCAACTCAATGAAGCTCACCTAACGAGGCAAGGTTACTCAGTATCTTTTGCCTCGATTCCTCCGCAATCGCCTGAGGCGTTGGTGCCTTATATGAGGGCTCTTGCAAATTTATAGGTTCAAGATATTCAATCACCATTACGTTTTTTTGGCGTGCGAAATCTCTCCAAGATTGTGCTTTTCCAAGAAATTGCGGAGAGCAATAAATGCTGACAGGTTGAATTAACACCTTTGCCTGCATTGCAGCATAGAACACTGTTGTCCGAAATCGTCCAACAGAAATATTTGATGCAGATCTTGTGCCTTCAGGAAACACAACGACATGATGCCCTTCTCCTAAGCGCTGACAGCAATCAGAAATAATTCGTTCACTGGCTTCTCTTGTACCATCCATACCCTCCACATAACCCGCAACGTTCACAAAATCAGCTAATATGGGGTTCTTTTTAGTTTGTTTTTTAAATAAACATACGGAATTAGGGAAATCCTTTAGCAATACAATAAAATCAATAAGGCTGGGGTGGTTAGCCACAACCAAAGCAGGCTCTTCAACTGGTTTACCAATAAATTTAAACGAAATTAACCCCAAGCTACTTAATGCCTGCAGGTAGGCATTCACATGTTTGTGCGCTTGCCAAAGAGCCGCTTGGCGCTTCTCAATGGTTGTTTTATCATCTGAATTCATAATTCGAGGCATAACCCACTTACTAAGCCACAAAACATGAACCGCAAAACGAATGAACCCGTAGCCTGTTAATACCATTCGAAACATCAAATTAACCCGCTTCATATACTCCCCAAACATCCCCTTAAATATATGAGCTCCCTCATATTTGCATATTTGAATGCGAAACACTCTAAATGACTATCCATTTTATTTGAATAAATAAAATAATAGCTTATATTCGACAGTTGCTAATCAAAACTCATTATACCATTTTTTAAACAATCTAAAGGCCTATGAATCCCAAAGAAAAACCACACCGAGCACTCATCACAGACGGAGCTGGCTATATTGGGGCGCATATTACACATTTACTCAAAAAAACAGATTGCCCAATGATTTTTTTTAACAAAACAAACACTGGAAATACATGCACAACCTCTGATGCGCCCTACCCTCACTTACTACTGGCATCACACGCGTTTAAAAAACAACCGATTAGCAACCGTTATTCATGGGGAAACACCAGCATTCGCAAGGCCTTTACATGAGTATTCAACAGCGCAATATTCTTCTTTTTCTAATCAGCACTTATGTTGTTATAGCAGGCTCTACATTTTTCCACCTCTATGGCTTAACTTGGCTGCTACAAGAATGCGCAAATTATTGGCACTTTTTCATCATTGGTATTGGCGGTGCCATCATTGCCAATGCCACAGGTGCTGGCGGTGGAATCTTATTTATTCCAGCATTTACAAGCATGGGCATCTCTCAAACAGAAGCCGTTGCGACCAGCATTGTCATTCAATGTTTCGGTATGACAACGGGTGCTATTGCTTGGTTTTTAAGCTTTAAAAAACGCCCTGCCATCTATCGTCGCTATGAACACTTCATGAAAACCACCATTTTGACAGCGGGCGTAGCATCTATCATAGGTGTTTTAGTGGGTGAATATGTACTAAGTAATAAACTACCATTTTCAATCAATAACATATTTTCAATACTTTCTATCTGCTTTGGACTTATTATTTTAGCCATTAGTTATCTAAAGCTGAACCGCGTCAGCCCAAGAAGCCAAAGCTCACTATTTGATATGTTACTGTGCGCGCTCATTGGCTTAAGTGGCGGCATTATCACATCCATCATCTCAATCGGGGTCGGAGAAGTATTATTAATGCTATTGTTTTTTCGTAACTACCCTATACAAATTTCAATTTTTATGGCTGTGGCAATTTCTTCCATCACTGTTTTAGCTGCTGCACCTTACTTCATCTACAGCATCAATTCCGTAGTATGGGGGATTGTGATGTTTGCAGCACCTGCTGCCATGATAGGCGGTATTCTAGGACAAAAACTGACAGCTCGCCTTGGCGCAACACGCATTAAAATATTTTGTGGACTGTGGATATTTTTGACAGGCATTATCTCATAGCATTGACATATAAAGGAACTAAGACATAATTGAATAACCACCTATATTACCAAGCCTTCTTACGCTTTCTTAATATAAAAGACCGCAATACTTTCTCATCATAAAAGCTTTATAACGGAGCCAACATGAATAAAGCCCTCACATTTACTGTCTTATCTATAGCCACACTTATGCTATGCACCAACAGTGCTGAAGCAAGAAATGATCTGCATGATTTCTCAATAAAATCAGCCTTATCGAGTCCTGTAGCAAAACAGAAAGTACAGCCCAATATTCATTTATATTTTGGCAACCAGAAATACCCAAGGATTCAAAAATCATTTGGAAAATTTTCAACCAGCAAAAAAACCAATGCCTTTAATAAATCAGACCAACAAGCATGTGAACGGGCTTTTTTATCCGCAGTGCTTCAACTTCAGAGAAAAGCTAGAAATTTAGGTGCCAATGCTATCATCAATATAAAATCCAATTACAATCGCATCGAGACCTCTAGCCGCAAAAAATTCAAGTGCGCAGCGGGCAATATCATTGCTGGAGTCGCATTAAAAGGTACTTTCGTAAAGACAAAGGGTCATTAACAAAGACCTGCTATGAACTAGCCAGTACCCATGCTTAAATGCCCTTGTGAGCGACCATTATTTAACTTCTCCCTAACTAGACGGTTACTATTTTATAGTCTATTCTCAAACTTCAATTATTTCTATAGGAGGGAATATGAAAATTAAATCCATATTGATATTTATATGTATGGCACTTTTACTGGCAAATTGCGGYGGYAAAAAAGTTCAAGGYTTCAACTTAAAAGGAAACGTTTCTTCGGTACATGTTGTGGTAAATAAAGCGACTGTTGCTGCAGACCGACTCACWGCAATTAAAAATTATAAAGTYATMTCACGTTTGAMAAATGGTGTTACTGAACTGCTAAAGAAACAAGGAAAGTATTCTTCGGATGGCACGGTTCAGCTTGAAGTTGAAATTACTGATTTCCGATTGCGTAGTGGTGCTTCAGCATTCTGGCTTGGTGCCATGGCTGGAGGAGACGTTACAGCTGTCGATGTTACTGTCATCGAGAATGGGGAAAGCTCACATCACTTTTCAACCAATGCATCTACCGCTAGGGGAGGAATGTTTTCATCGTCTCCAAGCCACCGGGTCAATGCCGTAAGTGTTGCTGTCTCGAAAAGGATTGTGGCAAAACTGTACTAAGGCTATTTTGATTTAGAAAAGCTTCACCAAAGGGCTTGGCAAATGCCAAGCCCTTTTTATTTATCAATCACACTTTTAGTTTTTCACGGATAAACGTTTGACCTATAAATCAAAGCTAACGGCAAAAAAGACCTACACTAAGTCAATATCAAACCGTAGGGTATGGTCATATTAAAACTCACGCACAATATTGGAGAAAAATATGCATCAAGCTCTAAAAAACTTTATTTTTGAAGAGTTGGTTCAAATTGATGATACCGCATCATTCACAGAAAATGATGACTTATTAGAAGCAGGTCTTGATAGCATGGGCATCATGCGTTTGGTGCTATTTATTGAAGAGGAGCTTGGCGTGTCTTTGCCAGATGAAGAAATTGAACCCGATAATATCCAAACACTTAAGTCTATTGTAAGTTGGATTGAACGTCATCGTTCATAACTTCTTTTTACGCTAAGTAATTCATAGGAACATCACATGTTAACAGCATTGAATACCGCCGATCATTTCACTTTGATGATGGATCATGAAATTCGCAAGTCTGGGCTCTCTGGCAACTTTTGTGCACTGGTATTTGAGCTCGCTGGAAAACTAGATCCTGAAATATTTGTCGTAAAAACAGAACGTTTTCTTCAGCGCTTCCCAGAAGCCAATGTACGATTAAAGCAGCAAGGAAGGCGCTACTTTTGGCAACCTTATACACAAGGCTCATCCATTTTTTTTACACATCAGGCAAAACATAAAGATGCTGCCCAGAAAATTATTCAGTCCATTATTAATATTGAAGTATCTGCCTACGATGCTGCCCCCATCACCTTTCATTTAATCAACATGCCCACAGGTTCATTTTTTCTACTGCGTTGGTTTCACCCTATATGCGATGCCAAAGGGGCTGAACTCATTACTCATTATTTTCTACATGACGATGAAACACCACCACAGGGTAAAAATCCATTTGCCTTGCTGACAAACAAATGGAGCTTTTGGAAAAAGCTCGGCATGATGTACAAGGCAAAAAAATATATTGGTCAACTTGATCAAACATCAAGCTCATTACCCAAGATTGAAAATGCTCCCGCAGAAAAATTGGATTTTAAATTACTGAGCTTTGATGCTGACACATCAAAAAACATCATGCGAAACGCTATGAAAGAAGCAGGTATGACGGGCACCTCTCTCTATTTTATTGGCTGTCTTATGCGCGCCTTGGAAAAGACGGGTTGCCAAGAAAAAGCTGGCTTCTGCGTCCCTTATGCGATGAACATGCGTAAACGAAAGGCTTTATTCCCTCTTTTTGGCAATCAAGTGAGTTTTTTATTCGCACAAGCCTCGATGGAACAAGTGCGGGATAGAAAAAAACTATTTACGAGCCTACGTGAGCAGCACAAAACAACCATTCGTACAGGTCTTGATCAAGCGCTCGTGCCATTAATGTGGGCTGGGAGTTGGCTGCCTCTTGAAAAGTATGGGGGAATTATTCGCAATACCCCTCAAGGCGAGGAGCGCAGTTCATTTTGGTTTTCATATACAGGCGAACCAGAGCCACAGGTATCAGAAATCGCAGGCACAAAGGTTAAAACCATGTTCCAACTTAGTCAGGTAACATCTGCCCCTTCCCTTGGCATGCTTGTTAGTCAATACAATGGCGAAATCACTTTAAGCTTTAATTATATTGCCAAGCAAATCCAAGATGAATGGCTAAACACACTCACTGAACAGCTTGCAAAAGAATTAATCAATACTGATAAAGAATAACCTATAATATGCTTATCATAAAAGAACTAYTCAAGCATCAACGCAACACCCCCGATCATATAGCCTTTTATGAAGACGAGCGGCATATCAATTATCACGATTTTGTATTACAAGCGCAACATATCAGCCAAGTCTTACAAAGCCATGGCGTTAAGGCTGAAAGCAGGGTTGCCATCTTTATGCCTCGCGGCATTGATGCGGCACTATCTATCTATGCGACGCTTTTTTTAGGTGCTACTTACGTACCTCTGGATACGCAAAACCCGATTACAAGGCTGGCTTACATTAGCAATGACGTACAGCCCAAATGCATGATTGGCGTTGGTGACCGACCTGATTGGTGTGATGAATCTATAACATGGGTCGACATCAACAAACTACAGACTTATGACATCATCGAAGCAGACAATCTCAATCATTATACAAGCCATCACGATGAACATTTGGCTGCCATTCTTTACACATCAGGCTCAACAGGAAACCCGAAGGGTGTTGCCATTAGCGCCCGTGCTATCCAAGCATTTGTTGACTGGTCTTCTCAAACGTTTGAATTAAATAAAGAAGACCATATCGCAAGCTTGGCTCCCTTTCACTTTGATTTGTCACTGTTTGATTTATTCACAACTGTTAACAATGCTGCAAGCACACATTTCATTCCTCAAAGGCTTACTTTATCACCTAAAAAACTGGTCGATTGGTTTGAAGAAAAATCAATTACCACATGGTACACCGTACCCTCTATTCTTAATTTTCTGACTCTGCGCGGTGGTTTGAGCAACGAACGCTTACCTGCATTGAAACGCATTCTTTTTGCCGGCGAAGTTTTTCCTCTTCCAAATTTAATCAAACTCACCAAAGCATTGCCTCATGTTGAGCTTTATAATTTATTTGGACCTACCGAAACCAATGTATGCACCTTTTGGAAGGTGGAACCTAGTATTTTAGAAGGCATTGATACTATACCTATTGGCAGCGCAGCCTGTTCAGCAGCATTAAGTATTAGTGATGAAGGCGAGTTGCTGGTTCAAGGGCCTTGTGTCATGAGTGGCTACTGGCGCGATGGCAAGCTGCAAAAAAACATCAGTCTATGGCATCACACGGGTGATAAAATTTCCCAAAATTCAAACCATGATTTCCTCTATCACGGTCGTATGGATCGTATGATTAAATCATCTGGCTATCGCATAGAGCCAGCTGAAATTGAATACCATATCAATCAGTTTGAAGGTGTAGAAGAATCCCTTATCGTTGGAGAGAGCGATGCGATCAGTGGGCAAAGGCTTATAGCTATTGTAGCTGGGACGAACATTGATATGAAAGCATTGCGTATTTATTTAAAAAGCTGTGTTGCCGCTTATATGCAGCCTTACCGTTTTATGCAGCTTGAGAAGTTGCCACATTTATCCAATGGCAAGCTGGATATTCAACGAATCATGCAACAACTATCCGATAAAAAACTGAGGGCACCATGAACCAATCTTTCATACCTGAACTATCACCCACCACACTATCCACACAYAAAAGTGCCAACGAACGATTAAAGGCATGTGGCAAAGCGGGYTTATTTAAACATGCCATTGCTGAAGAGTTTGGGGGCATMGCCAGTARYTTTKCRGATTTRTGCAAGGATTATGAACAATTGGGCAAGAAYACACGCGATCCAGGGCTTATTTTGGCAATCAATGCCCATGTTTGGGGWGGAATTTTTCCRTTGCGGCGTTTTGGCAGYGAATCTCAGAAAAAAGAGCTGTTGCCTAAGCTTGTACGTGGCGAATTGATTGCAGGTCATGCCATTACCGAACCTCAAGCAGGCTCTGATACCCAAGCCATGGAAACTAGAGCTGTCGAACAAGCGGATGGTTTTATTCTCAATGGTTGCAAACGTTATATTACCAACACCCCCATTGCCGATGTACTGGTTATTTATGCCAAACATAACGATGCAATCTCAGCGTTCTTGGTCTACGCCAATGATCCTGGTGTAAATTTTTCTAGCGAACACCCCGTTCAAGGCTGCACAACAGCCACAATGGGGGATGTAATTTTAGATGACTGCTACATACCTTCAGATCGACTTCTTGGCAAAGAAGGTGCTGGCAATCTTATGATTCATCTTGCTTTGGAGCTTGAGCGTGCATTTATCTTTTCAGGTATTGCTGGGGTCATGCAATGGCAACTCAATGAGGTGGTTCACTTTGCCCGTACCCGCCAAGTAAAAGGGCAGCCGCTCTCCAACTTTCAAGCTATTAGCCACCGCATCGCAGAAATGAAACTTCGCCTTGATACCGTACGCTTATGGGTTGATAAATGTGCCGATCACTGTGATCGAAAAAAACGTATCACCATCGAAAGTGCAGCAACAAAGTGGTATGCCAGTGAAGCTTTTTTAAATTCTTGCCTTGATACCGTGCATATTTTTGGCACCAAAGGGCTTGAAGGAGAGCATGTACAACTGGTACAAGATGCCATGGCTGGGCGTTTGTTTTCAGGCAGCACAGAGCTGCAAAAAAACATTATTGCTTCCATGCTCGGCATGAAAAACTAACCCATGCACAGCAACAACACTCCAGAAGAAGTTATTATTATTGGCGGAGGCCCCGCTGGCTCAGCCAGTGCTATGAATTTGCTTCGCCATGGCTTTCAACCTGTCATTATTGAAGCCGAGCATTTTCCGCGTTTTCATATTGGTGAATCTCTAACCACAGAGTGCGTTGATGCATTAAACCGATTGGGGCTTGATGGAAAATTACAAGCCCTTGCCGCCCCACAAAAAAAAGGTGTCCGTATATTTTCTCATCACCCTGAAAACAGCTTCTATGTAGGGGCTGGTGATGCTTGGCAGGTTGAGCGCGCGCCATTCGATAACATGATGCTGGATGAAGCCATTCAACGTGGCGCAAAACACATCACTGGACAGGCAGTCAATATCGAACGAAATAAAGGTTTGTGGCATATATCTATCCAAACAAATAAAGCTAAAGCGTTACTAAAGTCCCGTTTTGTTATTGATGCAACAGGGCAGCAACGTTTCACACAAAAACAAGGGCTTTGGGGGCAACTAAATGCAGGTGACTATGCTCATCAAATGGCATTTTTTGGGCAATTCGAAAACATAAAGCATCAAGATATTGATATGCATGACACGCTTATTTTTCATCGCAAAAAACATGAGTGGGTCTGGATGATTCCACTCAATGAAAAAGTCACAAGTGTTGGTTTGGTCGTTCCTGTTGAAGATTTTAAAAAAAGCAAGCTAAGCATGACTGATTTTTTAGAAGATAATATCCGTTCATTCAGTCAACCACTGGAGCAACGTGCCCATAACATGAAACGGGTCAATGATGTGCGAGCCATATCAAATTATTCGTTTTCTATTGATGAATACTGTCGAGATGGGCTGTTTTGCGTGGGTGATAGCCATCGGTTTATTGATCCTATCTTCTCTTTTGGTGTTCAATTTTCCGTTGTTGAAGCAGAATATGTTAGCAAAGCTATGCTGGAGTGCTCGCAATGTGATGAATCAGAATGGTCTTCCATACATGAAACATACATGCAAATTACAACACAGGCTCAGGATGTTATTCAGGATATGTTATCTTATTTTTGGAAGCACCCTTGGGGGTTTGCCAACATGGCACACCAAAAATATGCGAATGAATTTCTGGAAATATTTGCTGGTCGAATATATGAAAAAGAAGCTGGCAAAGGCTTAACACACATGCGAAGGGTATTAGATGAACAATAGTTTTTTTGCACTTCTATGTCTGGCAGTCATCAATATTTATCCTACAGTGCTACAAGCAGARGAGGCGGAAAAACTTCCTCTTTGGGAAGCGGGTCTAGCTGGTGGTGTGTTTTCTATTCCCCATTATGTAGGAAGTGATCAACGTTATACCCTACCACTGGCGATACCTTATATAGTTTATCGTGGTGAGATTATTCGTGCCGATAGGGATGGTCTGCGAGGTCGTTTGTTTGATAATCACGGTATATCATTGGATTTGGACTTTTCATTTGGGCTGCCTGTCAGAAGTAGCAATAAAGCACGGCAAGGCATGCCTGATTTAAAGCTCACTGGGCAAGTCGGGCCTCAACTTAATGTGATCGTTGAAAAGAGTGAAAAAAGCACATTGAGTCTACATTTACCCTGGCGTTTGGCTGTGGATACCAGTGGTTCATACGTAGGTTGGGTTAGTGAGCCAAGCTTGCGTTACAAACGTTATGATCTTTTGCCTGAATTACACAAAATGACATTGCGACTTGAAGCTGGATTTCTCTATGCATCGCAACGTTATAATCAAACCTATTATGCTGTTGAACCTATCTATGCCACAGCGACTCGCCCTACATACCAAGCAAAGCAAGGCATGCACAGCTACTTTTTAGATACTTCATTAAGCTATAATATTGATGATAACGTGAGCATCGCTACGGTCGTGCGCATGCGCAGCCTAGCAGGCTCAATCAATCGCAATAGCCCGCTGGTTCGCCAAAGGTTTTACCTCTCTGCGGGTATTGGCATGGTTTGGAGCTTTATGTTTTCAGATGAAATGGTATTACGTTAAAACGCTTACACATCAACGATACCCAACTTCTGGGCTTGACGGCTTTTTAATAATTTTTTCTGAAAATCATTTTTTCCAGTCCATAAATCACCACCCAAGAGACCTAAAATATCCTCTTTAAGCTCCTCACTTCTATCGGAAACAGAAAATAAATTATGCACCAAACGTGCATGGTAAAAACGCTCTACAAACATGCGCATTGAATTAAAACCCAAGGCATAATCATGATCATCTACAGCATGCAATTCAGGGTCATCTTCTTTACCTGCAAACAGTGCTTCATGGAGTCGATCCGCCACCATCTCTGCTGTTTTAACAGCCAGAAAAACACCTGATGAAAAAACAGGATCAAGAAATCCACCCGAATCGCCACAGCAAGCATAACGCAAACCATGTCGTGACTTATTTACAAAACTAAAGTCTGCTTCTGCACGTACATCGAACTCTTTTTCAGCACCCTGCAATGCTTCTGTTAATAAAGGGGAGGCAGATAGATAACCATCAAACAAGGCTGGTTTACGCTCACTTGCGGCAATATATTTTTGCACCACCAAACCCACACTTAATCGCCTGCCAGCCATCGGAATGACCCAAATCCAGCCAATATCGACAATAATAATTTTCACATCGCCTGTCTCATACAGTGTATTGGCGGCTTCTGCATGCACAGAGTGGTAATGTGTATATAATGAAAATTTACCTAAATTATCAATGCGTTGAATAGACTTTTTTCTTCGCCCCATCATCGCCGAACGCCCCGTTGCATCAATCAAATAGCGCGCTGTATATTCAGATTTATCTGTGCGAACACTGACTTTATCAATGTCACAGGAAACATCTTTCACCATTTCCACCTGATGCACGTCAACACCTTGCGCAGCTGCATTTTCAATCATCATAAGGTCAAATTTTGAACGCTCTACCTGGTATGGCTGATGCTGACTAGCCAGCGGAAACCGAATACGCAAACCTTCCGCCTCATCAATAAATTCAGCACCATTTTTACGCTGATATTGACCTACCTGCCAATCCACGCCCAAACGTTTAAATATCGGCTCACTCATCGGCAACATCGATTCGCCAATATGAAAGCGTGGATGTTGATCTCTATCAATCAACAATACTTTATGACCTTGCTGCGATAACAAGGTGGAAGCAGTTGTTCCAGCAGGGCCACCACCAGCTACAATCACATCATAATCAAATTTTGTTGCTATCGTTGTTTTATTCATCCGATAATGCCACCACTAACATTAATTACTTCGCCCGTAATATACGAAGCTGAATCAGAACATAAAAATGCTACAACTGCCGCAACTTCTTCTGCGCGCCCCGCCCTGCCCATCGGTACAATTTGTTTTATATGCTCTTTTGATATTTTCTCAGTCATCTCTGTCGCAATAAACCCTGGTGCAACAGCATTAACTGTAATGCCTCGTGAAGCCACTTCTTTTGCCAAGGATTTACTGGCTGCAATTACRCCTGCTTTYGCWGCGGCATAATTACTCTGWCCACGRTTGCCATGCAATGCTGCAATTGAAACCACATTGACAATGCGCCCCCAACGYTTRCGAATCATYGGCATCACCAAGGGTCTRCAAACATTATAAAAACCRCCCAAACAAACCTGCAAYACATCATCCCACTGCGCATCATCCATACCTGGAAAYGGTGCATCACGGGTAATGCCTGCATTATTCACCACAATATCAAAACCACCATAMGCTTCGAYAAARTCATCCAATATRGCTTTRCACSYTTGCCTATCAGCCACATCAAAACATAACAATGAWGCCTGAAACCCGCGCTGCTGAATAGCATTCACAACCGCTTCAGCTTCRGGKGTATCACGYCTGCCRTGCACCCATATATGTCGTTCCTYAGATGCCAAAACACGAGCAATTTCTGCACCAATGCCTCGGCTACTTCCCGTCACCAACACATGTTTAAGCATCGCTTTCCCTCTCATTAAATTGGCTAACTGTTAACGTGGCTTCACACACCAATGCTCTATCTTGGTATACCGAGCCTTGAAACATCGCGGCATCCCCACTTCCACCAAGAAAGTTGGTTTGAGTATGGAATGGTTTATCAATCGCAAGGCTATGCTTAAAAATTTTCATGTTTCGCACACTCACAATAGCGCCAGGCGTTGCATCTCCATCCATATTGAGCCCTAAAAACAAACCCGATGCTTGAGCCAATAATTCCAATGTCGCAAAACCTGGAAATCTTCCCCCATCTTGTAACAACGGGTTTGTAGCCTCAATCAAACTCAACGCTTCTAGTTGTTGTTCATCATACGACAACACTTCTGAAATCATCGACATCGGTTTCCTATGCGGCAGCATCGCTTGCAAATCAAGTTTATGCATCACTAGAAACCAACCCCACAAACCAAGCTTCATCTAAACCTTGGGATAGGGGTATATCGCCCTTCTTGTTTGCCACAAGCGCATCATACAAAGGCAACGATGCAAATGCAGGAGAAGCTTGTTTATCCCCAACTGTCGAGCCTTGCAACGCATGCAAATATGGCACGCCCATGCTCAAACCATGATGATTTATATCTCGAACACTCAATACAAACGCTGTAGCACAGGCAAGCCAAGTATTGTCAGGTAACAATCTATCGGAAGGTTTTTCCTCATAACATACCAATAACACATGTTTTTCAACCGTATGCAACTGACTCCAAGCCTCCAACAAAGCTAGGGGGAAACTGTCCTGATAGGCAGCCATAGCCATGGCTGGATGCTGACTTCCTACGGCAATACTCCAATACCCTGAAGCCGTATTGTGCACCGAGTTATGAAATTTTGTTGGTGAAAGCGGGAAGTTTTGTTTGGCAATATCACGACATAACTGATCTGTGATCGCCGCTTCACCCAAAGCCGATGTGAAAATAACTGGCAGTGATGATGGCTCTATATGCGCAGCTTTACAGGCTCGCTCGGCAGCCGAAAAAGCCATTTTAGTCGCTACACTGGTGCGCCTACGCAAACGGGGCGGCAATAAACTTGTCTGCATATCGGCATGTTCATAAGCCAATGTTTGTGCCTCTTCCGCATTTTGAAAGCTTATGCCATAGCCCAATATCGCCAATGTTGATTTAGGCATAAGGCATATCCTTTTGAGTCGATTGCGTAGCAAATATCAGACTGACATTATTGCCACCAAAACCAAAATTGTTATTCATTACATAAGAGATATGCTGATCTTGCAAAGGCTGGCTTACAACATGGCTCTTAAATGCAGGATCAATTGTATTTAAGCCACAAGTGCCAGGAATAAACTGATACTCCAATGCCAATAAACTAATAATAGACTCAATAGCTCCAGCAGCGCCCAGTGTATGACCTGTAATGCCCTTGGTTGCGCTGCATGGCGTATTTAAATGAAACAATGATGCCATAGCTCTCATTTCAGACTGATCATTCAAACGCGTCCCTGTCGCATGCAGATTAACATAATCAATATCACTCACTTGCAGCGATGCTGCTTGCAAAGCACTTTGCATTGCCCGTTTAGAGCCTTCTCCTTCTGGGTGTGGCGCGGTCATGTGATGGGCATCCGAAGATTCCCCATAACCAACCAGACTGAGCTGCCCACTCTCTCGCTGCTGCCGCTCTAAAAGCAATAAACCAGCACCTTCACCCAGACTAATGCCCTGCCGTTGCACATCCAATGGTGTACAAGGTAAGTCAGCGGTTAACTCCAAACTATGAAAGCCATGAATTGTAAGCTGGCACATCGAATCAACACCACCAACAACCACTGCATCACAAATACCTGAAGCAATCATACGTTGCCCTGCCGCAATCGCCTTGCCACTGGATGAGCAGGCTGTTGATATGGCATAACATGGCCCTAGCAGTTGTAGTTCATGCTTGATAAACTCAGCCGTTGCAACCCAACTATGCTGCTTTCTAAGATCAAAACCTTCTGTTGCTTTCCCATTTTTTTCATAAGACGCATACGATAACTCTGTTTCATAAATGCCAGACGTGCTTGTACCGATAATAACACCAACCCGTGCCGCCCCAAATGAATCAACCGCCAATGATACTGCCGATCTAAAAGCCTCATTTTCACAATCTAAAGCTGCCAAAGCCAAGCGTGCATTTCTTGTATTATAAGCTTTTAGTGCTTCTTGGATGCTTGGCAGGGGATCATCTACTTCACCGGTGTATATCGTAAAGTCTGGTTGAATCAAACGCGCTGGACTTAAGCAACTACGTTGCTCAAACACCGCTTCTCGTAAAGGTTCAACGCCATGCCCACACGCTGTAACAGCCATATATGAGGTAATATAAACAGCTTGCATATTATCCTCTCACTGCTTTCTGAATAAATAGAGGGCACAGCAAAAAACCCAATAACACACCTGGTGCAATCGTCCATGCCAGTACCTGCAAAGCAGGGTTTTCGGCTAACGCTAGACTCATAAATGCCACAATCGTCGTGAGCGCAGAAATAACAATGGCTTGATAAGTTAGCTTCATATCCCCTGTCCGATTTTCATAAAAGAATATTCCATAATCCACACTGATTGCCACCACAAGCAATAAACCCAACAGGTGCAATATACTTAAAGGATAGCCTGATATACCCCAAAAACCCAACATAAATGCTACAGACACCATCGCAGGCAACAAAACCTGCAGTGAAGCTTTCAAGCTGAGATAGCGCAAGCTCAGCAGTAAGAGTATAAACAATGCCCCATAAGCCAAAGCCACAAGCGCTTTACTGCGATATACGGCATTCATTTCAGTCATCATATCTTTCTGGCTAACATATTGTATTTGAGCATTACCCGCAAAAGCCGTTTCTAATGCGAGCGGTTCATGCAGACCAAGCCAAATGGTCAAAATAACCTGTCCATCAGCTTGCATATACTGCCCAGCAATATAACGGGCTGCAGGTGATTGCAGTACACTCGCCAAATCCAAGTCTTTTATATCTGGCACTTTCGCCTTGGCAAACGAAGCACTGCGCAAACCTTGTTGCTCAAGAATATTGTCCCAGCGCTGCTGTGTTGAGTCATTTAAATATCGCTCCGCCAATTGACGGTTCCTATGTTGCAACTGATGTGATGCTAGCCAAGGGTACAACGCATAGAATGCATCCAGTTCACCCGATTTTTTCAAGGCTTCAAGCTTTAAGCAGGCTTTTTCATTCAATTGCAAAGCCGCCTCCATACTGTCTGCATGAATCAGTATAAAGCGCCCAGGCTCAATACTTTGCATGCGCCCACGAAGCTCTTGGTCTTTCTCTTTTAATGCTGTCACCGATGGTGATAACTGGGTTAAATCATCTTCCCAATGTACATTTAGAAGCCCTACAATCAAAAATAATGCGGCCAGTATCAGCACTGGTATTTTAAAGCTTCTACCTTGCACCAGATTCAACCACCCATCCAAACGTACAGTTGGTTGCATTGTCACTTGTTTGTGTTGCAACGAAAATGGCAGTATAAAACGAGAGATACACAACGATGTTAAGATGCCCACTGTACTGTACAGGGCAATTTGCTGCATGCCTGGCAAGCCAGTAAAGCTTAAAGCAGCATAACCGACCACTGTCGTGATCGCCCCTAAAAATAAACTCGGCCATATTCTTTTGGCAACCCGCACAGGTTTATCCTCACTGGCCTGTGCATGCACCATGGTATGAATAGGGTAGTCCACACAGATACCAATGAGCGTTGTGCCAAGAGCCAATGTAAGTGCGTAGATATGCCCAAAAAATAAAGATGTCAGCAATGCCGCCATCGCTGCCGATACCAATAAAACAATCATCACCGTCAACAGCGATTGAAATGAGCGAAATATCACAAGAAACAGCAAGACCATAAGTATGATTGAAAGGCTACTAATCCATTTTACATCTTTTTCAACCTGCTTTTTAATCGCCAAAGCAAATACTGGCACACCTGTCATCTCCAGCTTATACACAGAACCATAATCCTTATTCACACGCTGAAATACTTGCTCAAGCCTCTGCTTTATCACCATCTGAACATCAGTATCTAACCCTGATGCATTCGTTTCAACCACCAACGTGTGGTATAGTTTTTGTTTTTTATGTTTATTGATGTTTGCCGAAATACTCCCAAAAGTGTGGGACATAAAAAACATAGGATCCTGATTTATAATTTCACCAACCCATGAAGCCTGCAAACTTAACAAACCCTGTTTGATGGCTTTAGCGCGTTCAACCATGCCTGCTTCAGAAAAGGCATAAGGCATATCTTTCTCAGGCTCTAAGCTAAAAAGGTGGTAACGATATGGAAGATAGAAAGCGATTAGGTCATGCACCGCATCCTCCCCTATCTCTTCACCCCAAACACGAGAAATGCCTTTTATCTGCGACCAATCCGACTGCAACGTATTGATAAATGCTTGCGCTTGTTCATCATCTTTACCCTGAGCAATGCTCACAAGATAACGCCGTGAAATTTCACCTGTTTGCATTTGTCCGGCAAGCAGCTTCATCTGCGAAGACTCACCTGACACAAAGAATGCCGAGATGTCCGTCTTAACATCAAGTTGCCAAAATGCCGCCGCTAATAAAAATGGTGCGGCAAGAAGGAATAATAATACACGTATATGCAATATCTCAGCCTTTTGATTCTGCCAGCAGTTTTTCCATCATCTCTTGATTACCTTTTGACTCTGGCATAAGCCTGAAAAACCATTCTGATGTACT
>NVTQ01000023.1 GCA_002401635.1 Pseudomonadota bacterium | reverse complement strand
GGCCTGTTGACAGCATTTTAATAGGGCATTCACATACTTCTTCAATGCGTTTGAGCAATGCTTTGGCAGCATCAGGAAGATTCGCCACATCGGTTAAACCAAAAGTGTTTTCAGACCAACCAGCCAATGTTTCATAAATTGGTATGCATTCGTCCAAAGCCTTGGCACATGCAGGGATGGACTGCAAACGTTTGCCATTGCGTTCATAGGCAATGCATAGTTTCACTTCTTCCAAGCCATCCAATACATCCAGCTTGGTGATTGCCAAGCCTGTCACGCCATTGATGCGTACAGCATGTTGTACCACGACAGCATCAAACCAGCCAGTACGACGTGGGCGACCCGTCGTTGCACCAAATTCCTGCCCTTTTTCTGCCATGTGTTTGCCTGCATTTTTTACATCACACATGCCATCAGCATTATATAATTCAGTAGGAAATGGTCCTGCGCCTACACGTGTAGTGTATGCCTTGCAGATACCCAGTACTTCATCCACCTGTCCTGGCCCCACACCCAAACCTGCCAATGCAGCACCTGCAACAGTGTTCGATGAGGTTACAAAAGGATAAGTACCATGATCGACATCCAACATCGAGCCTTGTGCACCTTCATAAAGGATGTTTTTACCTGCTTTGATATTCTCATGAAGAATCAATGGAACATYCGCAGCGAGTGGTAACAAACGTTCACGCGCCAAATCCAAAGCTTCCACAACCGATTCCTTGGACACAGCTTCCGCACCCAAGAACTCAACCAATATAAAATTCACATAACGCAGGTTCTCATCAATACGTGCATCCAAATCATCGGCGTTCAAGTCCACCAAACGAATACCACGACGAGCCGTTTTATCTTCATAACAAGGCCCGATACCACGCCCTGTTGTGCCAATTTTGCTTTTGCCTTTGGCTGCTTCGCGTGCTGCATCCAAAGCACGGTGATATGGTAAAATTAGCTGGCAGCGATCAGAAATACGTAAACGATCATTGACTGGAATATCCGMAGCTAAAAGCATATCTAACTCTTCCACCAAACGAAATGGATCGACTACCGTACCGTTACCAATCAGGCTAAGAATATTACTATGCAGAATGCCAGATGGAATATGGTTCAACACAGTTTTTTGATCACCAATGACCAAGGTGTGGCCTGCATTCGGACCACCCTGAAAACGGGCAACCACATCCATTTTTGGTGCAAGCAAATCAACAATTTTACCTTTGCCTTCATCGCCCCATTGAATACCAATCGCTACTGTATTTGTCATTTTATCCCCAAGTACCTAAAAAAGTAAAAAAAACATCAAAACTTAAAATGAACTGCTTCCAAACCTGTTCCACAAATGGTCTGTAATTTTATCAACCTAACAATAGGTCAGATTACCGATGATTTATCCGCTATCAAGGCAGAAAAGCGCAGTGTACTACTTGTACATGAGCATTTTCTAACGCCAATAGCGGGTAAATCAGTGGTGAGCTGACATTGTTCAGAGCCAAGCCCATAAATCGAATGAGAAACCTGTTGCAGGCATTTCACGTCCGTGCGCTTTCATCATCTCATCATAACGTCCGCCATGCAACAAAGCCCGTGAAGAGCCATCTGCAAAGCCACTAAAAACCATGCCGCTATGATACAAAAAGCGCGGCACAACAGCAGCTTCAATTTGAATGATCACTTCACCTGCCAAGCGAGACTCAACTGTTTGCACCAATTGTAACAGCTCTTGTGCAGCTTTCGCAAAATCATCATTGATTTGATTGGCCGTTGCAGCCAACCAAGCATCATCACCCAGCCCTGCCGCCAAGGCCATCAATGCGATTTTATTGGCTTTAGGCAAATCTTCATCAACAAGCTGATTTGCCATATCTTCAGGGGAGCGTCTAGACAGTACTGTCACCCAACGCTCAAGCGTGGTATTACTATCAGCAGTCAATGCACTAATAAGCCCCATATGTCCAACCTGCAATACAGGCGAAGAAAAACCAGCTGCTTGCATAGAAAGCCCTGCAAGATGCATCACTTCCACATCAGCAACTTCACCCGATACACCCAAATACTCCACACCTGTCTGCCATTGCTGACGAGAGCCTGAACGTGCATCAGGGCGCGCCAACATCACCTGCCCTGAATAATATAACTTTAACACATCACTGGATTGCATACGCGTTGCTGCAATACGCGCAACCTGTGGTGTAATATCAGGGCGAATCGCCAACTGTCCTGCATCGGCAGGATCTGAAAAGACCAAGGTTTGATCCGATAAAAAACGACCTGCTCCAGAAACCAATGATTGAGGACGCTCAACCAATGGTGGAATGACTTCTGAAAAGTCTGCTTTGTTATAGATTTCAAACAAGCGAAACTGCAAAGCACGTAAATTACTTGCCTGTTCCCCAAAAGCATCGGCAAGGCCGATAATTGGCTTCAATACACTCACACACCCTCCAAAGAAACATAACGCACTGTTACCACATTATCCAATGCCTCAAGCTTCTCGATTACATTCGCACTCGGTTCAGAATCAATACCCACCAAAGCCACCGCTTCAGCCTTACCTTCACGACGACCCAAACGAAAATCACCAATATTGATATTTTCATCGGCTAAAATCGAACCCAATGCAGCAACCACACCTGGTTTATCGTGGTTTTCAATAAATAATAAACGCCCTGCGGGAGCCATTTCAATCTCACAATCGTCAATACTCACCAAACGCGCACGTGTACCATCAAATACCGTACCCGATACGCAACGATGCCCATCATCACCCACGACTTCCAAACGAATCAGGCTGGCGAAATGATCCGATGTATCACATGATATTTCTTCTATTTCAATACCGCGCTCTTTTGCCAACATCATGGCATTCACCACATTCACTTCATCCATACTTCGCGATAACAAACCCTGCAATACAGCATTGAGTAAAGGCTGACGGTTTAACTTGCTCACAGCACCCTCAAAACGCACGATAAGTTTGCTATAACCAGGGCGCATCACCTGCCCCATAAATTTCCCCATATTTTCAGAAAGCAGCATATAAGGAAGCAATACTGCGGCTTCTTCTTCAGAGAGTGATGGCACATTCACTGCATTGCTGACACTGCCAGCCAATAAATAGTCCGACATYTGCTCGGCMAYTTGCACCGCKACATTTTCCTGCGCTTCATCACTAGAGGCTCCGATATGCGGTGTAAAGGTTACATTATCTAACTCAAACAGTGGGTTATCTCTGGCTGGTTCATTTTCATATACATCAAGAGCGGCAGCGCGTAAGTGCCCAGATTTRCAGACTTTATACAAAGCCTTCTCATCCACAATRCCGCCACGRGCACAGTTCACAAGAATCGAGCCTTTTTTCATGCTCTTTAAAATATCTTCATTGATTAAATTGCGTGTTACATCCAGCAAAGGCACATGAATRGTCAATATATCCACCAGTTGTGCCAATTCGGAAACTGTATCAATTTTGGTCACACCGATAGCAGCTGCACGTTCATCAGAAATAAATGGGTCATAAACATATACCGACATATGCAGCCCTTTTAAGCGGTCACAAACAATAGAACCAATATTTCCAGCACCAATCACACCGGCTTTTTTRCCTGTGAGTTCCATGCCCATAAATRCCGCTTTTTCCCACTTTCCAGCCCGTGTAGAAGCTGTGGCTTGCGGAATCTGACGTGCCGCAGAAACAATATGTGCCACAGCCAATTCAGCCGTGGTTATCGTATTGCCAAACGGTGTATTCATCACCACCACACCACGGCGTGAGCATGCCTGAATATCAATGTTATCCACACCAATGCCCGCACGACCAATCACTTTAACATGGCTTGCGGCGGCTAAGAGTTCACCTTTAAGTGTTGTGGAAGAGCGCACGGCAATGCCATCATACAAATCAGCAATATTGCATTGCTCTTCAACAGATAAGCCTGGTTTATAATCCACTTCAATGCCACGCGAACGAAACACTTCGATGGCGCGTTCGCTCATTTTATCGGCAATCCAAACTTTAGGACAAGATTGTTTTATCAAAAGATACTCCGTTAGCCATTAAAAATGGTCTATGCAACCCCATTCAATACAAAATCAGCAACGGATTGCGGCGAGAGCCTATAAGCTTGGTTGTGTAGGTCAAACGAAAATAAACAGGTATGATATTTAAAAGTTTTCTTTTAATATGATAGTGAATTTACGAAACAATACCTTGCATCTCGTAAACGCAGGCGAATGAGGTATCATTTGTTTGCGGTAAGGAAAGCGTTGGTTGTCATTGCTGGCAATAACCGTCTCTAAGAAAACGCTGATCAACTCAATGCATGGAAATCAGCGTCCATCATTACCAATTCCGGCGTTGCTCATCTTATCAATAGTGTTGCCATTGCTTGTAATTATCGCCTTGGTCCTAGCGATTTTTAATCTCATGGCTTGTCATCCAGAGTTCATCAGCGCTTTCACTAAAGGGCACCTCGAAAAACCTCGCACGAGTCAAACGCCGCTATTTTTCGTTCATGACAAGGCGTGATGAAATGAGTAATAGCAATCCTATTGCTATTTTTATCCAGCGTGGGCAGGGGCAAAAAGGGCAAGTTTGGCGAAATAGTGAGGTTTTTCGAGGTGCCCTAAAGAAAAACTGGGAATAATAATTTATTCAGAGATTCCTTGACTAAAAGCTTCTGCAACAACCGCTTGAAAATGAGCAATTTTATAAGGCTTTTGTATAAAACCAGCCAATCCTTTATCTTGAAAATGATCCGTTACATCTTCCTCGCTATAACCAGATGATAAGATGACTTGCACATTGGGCAAAATTTTCTGCAATGCCTGAAAACAATCTTCACCATTCATACGMGGCATGGTCATATCTAAGATAACACCTGTCAGMTCTTTCTGATGTTTCTGGAAYACTTCAAGACCATCTTGCCCATCCACTGCAGTTACAACACTATAACCCATGTCTTCGAGTAGTATGCAGGCAAGCTTACGAATGCTTTCTTCATCATCGATTACCAARATCTTGCCTGMACAGTGTTTRRRSACTTTTKCATCTTTTTGTTCAATAGATAYTGCATKACTTRCGGAAGAYACTGGAAAAGCAATCTTAAAGGTTGTTCCTATATYGGGYTCAGAGTGCAAATTTAGAATGCCTTTATGTCCATTTACAATGCCTAGAACAGCACTCATACCTAAGCCTCGGCCTGTGAATTTGGTAGTGAAAAAAGGATCGAAAATTTTCTTTTGCGTTTCTGTATCCATACCACAGCCCGAATCGGATACTTTCATATAAACAAAGCTTCCAACCGAAGAGCCTACTTTATGTAAAGACTTTTTCAGGTATGCCTCATCCACTTGCATCAACCCCGTTGTGATTGTAATTGTACCACCCGCTTTATTCATTGCTTCGGAGGCATTGATRACCAAATTCATGATAATCTGCTGTATTTGGGTGATATCACCATCAATGCTCGGTAATGGTTTGCATAAATCGAGTTTYAATGAGACTTTTTTATCTATTGATACCTCCAATAATGCTACRATTTCACKAACCAAGCGRGATAAATCAAGCTGCTGAATGATAAATGAACCYTTACCYGAATAAGCCAGCATTTGTTTRCATARATTRGCRGCTTGTAAACCCGATTGTTTGATGGAWTCYAGGTGATTTTTTACGGGCGAATAAGCATCWATTTTACGCACAGCGAGTTCTGCATTACCAATAATAGCRGTTAAWATGTTATTRAAATCATGTGCAATGCCACCCRCCAARACACCAAGTGATTCGAGCCTATCKACATGTTCAACCTGTTKYTGTAGCGCAAYCTCRTTGCGTAGRTCACGGGCAACCACCRCCATGTGAACTGGRTTGCCATGCWGATCTGGCAACGCCATAAAYGTACAAGCCATGGGAACWGGMTTTGAGTCTTGATCAAGRAATTCACACKCTGTTTCAATCGYACCATGCTTTATGGCYTGAGGAAGAATATCTTCGGTGAGACTTTTGTTTGTTTCAGGACTATGAAAGCGTTCAAATTTCGAGCCGTCCAACGATGCACCCTTGCTCAAACCTAATATTTTTCTTCCTGCGGGATTGATATAAATAACGTTRCCMTGCTGRTCAGCCATGCCTAYTARATTTARYGAAACTTCAATRATAGCAGCCAAATCCCGAACCTTGGCTGTTCGCTCTTCAACCAGCACTTCCAAGCTCGCATGAGAGTCGCGAAGCGCCTTTTCCGCAGCTTTGCGTTCACTAATATCTCGRAGAACCATAATATAAGCTARGRTATCGCCTTGTTTAACARCTGAACCGATAAATTCAACGGGTATCTCTGARCCATCTTTGCATTGAGCYAYRCCCTCAATACGTWGGTTCATWARWGCTCCCCKACCACGTTTTAAATGGCGRTGAAAATTCTTTAAATGRGYATTGCGYAARCGYTTRGGAAGMAGTGTMTCTTCAASCAATCTYCCTAATATKTCAGAYTCCTTATAACCAAACAYYTGTTCAGCCATRGGGTTCCATGATTGAATMGYCCCRNTTTGRWYSAMSSSKAWMAWYNGCATCCATSGASCCTTTAACRATCARYTCAGACCAAAYTCTAGCTTTTTCYAAKGCTWYAGWTTTYTCRGCRATACGYTGYTGATAGGMKTKYAGTTGTTTTTNGAAAGGNTGATTGAGARTWRYTRCCTTCAAGTTGRCGCATACGCTTGCTTARYGCWTYAATCGTTTCTTGGGCYGCACTGAGCTGTTGYTGCAGYTSTTYATWCGTGRGRTTATTAYTCATTTTGAACYYAAAGCCAATGCCACCAAMGTKTGATTKAYATGTAGCCCYTGCCAYTGYTCACCATAGGTATCAAAACCAATCATATGCTCAGTAATTGCACTGGTTTTTTCAGCCAACARCTGATTTATATTGGYACTTTTTCCCTCTAAAGCACGGTAAATACAGTTGCAAATCAGTAATAGCCTTATGTCCCCCATATTCTGCTTAACATTTGCCATGAGTTTATCATATTCCACAAGCATATCCTGATGTTTACACACATTAAGCACCATGCCTTCTTCAATCGCACACCAAAATTCAAGCGCATCATTTTTACGCACTTGCCCGATAGCACGTACATAATATTCATTTTTATAAGGATAAATAAGTGGGTTGTCTGAAAATATTTGTGGGGTTAAGTCCTTCACATCCAAACCCAGTAATTGGGCATAACGCTGCGCTGCAGGCATACCATCCAAACGATAAACCAGACGTTCTTTTACGTTTGCTTTGGTAATGATTACATCGGTATCACCTGGCACAAAATGTTGGTGTTTTATGGCGCAAAAAGGAATGTTGCTTTCTGCCAAAACAAACACAGCCGCATTCTGGTAGGCATTGCCATTGGCAATGACATACGTGCCTTTAAATTTGAGGTCATCACCAGCAGAACCGCCCAGTAATGGAATATCTCCCAGTTCGCTAGCCATGGCAGCAATAATGGACTCTTCTTGGTTGCTCATGCCATCGAAAAAACTTAGGCAAAAATGTTTTTCTGAATGCAAATCAGCCCATTTAATATCCAATTGTTTTAATAATTCATCACAGATTTTTTTAGCACCATTGGAGGCAGGCAAATCAAGGTTTTGAAGTACGCTCATGCTCCAACGAATATCAGGGCTTGTTATACCTAAAAGTACCAGTTCATTGTTTTTATGCTGCCCTGCTAGCCATTCCCCTGCTGTTGTACAACCGACGATTAATGTTTTTGGAAAACGTTTATAAAGACCTGAAGCAATATCTTGAGGATTTTGAGTGATAGAGTGGAAAACAAACAGTATATCTGGCGATGAATCATCACCCCAATGATTGGTAGCTTCTAAAATAGCATCTTGGGCATCACTTTTAGCTGATGAGCCGTCAAAAATATTCAACACATTACCCCTCTGTTTTTAGAAGCTACAAGCAGTGTACTTTTCACCCATGCTTATAATTGTAGCAAAGTTTGTACCAGAATGCTGCCTAAGTCGTTATGTCATGTGTATACATTACTTGTTTACTACATGCTCACAGCTCATCTATAGTGATTCATAAATTGATTTACCTTAGAAAAAAGCATTCATCTAAATGACACTTCATTGTTTGAAAACCCTCACCCCAACCCTCTCCCCTCAAGCGGGAGAGGGAGAGGGAGTTTAGTCCCTTCTCCCACTTGAGGGGAGAAGGTTAGGATGAGGGGTGATATGGATAAAGAATAGGGTAAATCAATTGCTGAATGACTATATTAAAGTATTTTGTATAGCAATATCATGCATCAACTTTCGTTCAATGACTTCCGATAAAGTACAGTTTTCTTGTTGCGCATGGTAATCAAGAATGAACCAAGCATTCTGAGTCAGTGTAATGGTTTTGGTATCAACACCACGCGCGCGTTTGCGTGCGGCACGAATAGCATTTTTCATTTGCAACCACTGTGCTTTTTTCAGCCAAAGCTCACACCATTTATTAAGCGCATCCGAGCCATCTTTCACACGTGATAATGCGTGTTTGGCTGGGTAGGTTCGATTTTCGGGCAACCATATTGGATTTTCAAGTTTCCTTTCAATCCAACGGCGCGCAAACCAACAATCTTGATTGGTAATATCATATTTTTTTCTAGCCACGAATAAAACCCTTTAAAAACAATAAATATTCAATAATGCGTGACAAGGTAACGCCATTTAATCAACGTTGCAAGTACGCAATAGAAGACTTGCAAGCGTCGTGAAGTGATGCTCCTTTGGCAATATTTGCGGCAATAGCAGATGCCAAGCGACAACCAGTGCCGTGTAACATTTCTCGACTCCATGCTTGTTTTGGATGTGAGAATAACGTGATTTTACCGCCCTTCTCACACAGAACATCCGTACAAACATCGCCCTTTCCATGCCCACCTTTTAACAGCACTGCGCAATCAAGCTGCATGACCAATGCCGCAGCAGCATCTTCGACATCACCTATTTCACGACCAAGAAAGATGGCAGCTTCATGCAAGTTTGGCGTAAACAATGTAGCTTGTTTGATGAGTGTGTGTTTTAAGGTTTCAACCGCGCCTGAATTCAAAAGCGCCTTGCCACTACTAGCACTTATAACAGGATCAACAATCAGAGCTTTATTGTTATGCTTTAAACCCAAACATGCAGAAATCACAGCAATGTGCTCGGCATCCAGCAACATGCCCGTTTTGACCGCAGCTACATCATACACATCAAAAATCGCATGCAACTCAGCATCCAATTGCGCCAAAGAAACAGCTTCAATGCGATGAATGCGCTCATGATTTTGAGCCGTTAATGCCGTAATCGCGCTACAACCTTGCACCGACAAGGCTTCAAACACACGCAAATCGGCTTGAATACCTGCCCCCCCACATGAATCTGAGCCACCAATAGTTAAACAAATGGGGCGTTTCTTTAAGTCGTTGCTTATGCTTTGTTCCATCGTTCAATCAACTCCACAGTCCTATGTTCAATATCCTCAGCCTCAAACAAACCACCAATGACTGCAGCCGATGTTGCACCTGCATGTTTTACGGCTGCAATATTATCGATTGTAATACCGCCAATGGCGCAAATATTGGCATCTGGAAACATCTGCCTTGCCTTATTTAAACGCGGCAAACCCAAAACGGGCACTTCAGGTTTGGTTCTACTGCCAAAAACAGCACCAAAAGACACATAATCAGCACCACTCTGCAATGCAAGCTTGGCAAATACCGCATCGGCGCGGCAAGTAATGCCGATGAGCATCTCCTCACCGATTTCACTGCGAATATTGCTTAAATCAGCAACATCATCACGTCCCAAATGCACACCGTCCGCATCCGATGCTTGAGCCAATTGAACCGAATCATTGATGATAAAGGTTGCATCATAACGCTGCGTTAATTCTCGCAAAACCAAGGCACGCTTTAAGGCACGTTTATAACCTGATTTTTTATCGCGAAATTGCAATATTTTCAGCCCACCTTTTAGGGCATCTTCGGCTTTGGATAACAAAACATTCTCGTCCAAATTCGCAGGCAAAATGCCATAAACCCCTGCAATCATGCGCGACATCAATCCAGAACTTTTAACAAGTCAGTGAAATTTGGCAGGCTTAGCACTTTATTTGCATATTCTTCAGGCACATCCTGATAACCATGCTCAGCAAATGCGACCGTATGACATTTTGCAGCAAAACCCGCTTCAACATCAAAGCGTGTATCACCTGTCATCACTGTTTCTGATGGGTCAACACCCATAGCACGACAGCATTCAATAAGCATATCTGGCGCAGGTTTTTTGGCAAAACCATCCTCTGGTGATAATGCCAGTGTCATATAACCATCCAAGCCCAATGCTTTGGTCACTTTAACACGTGCTTTGGCGGGTTTGGCGGTAACAATGCACATCGGTAAACCTTTGGCTTGAATCGCATTCAAAGTCTCTGTCACGCCTGGAAGCATGGTCCCAAAATCAGCAGGGTGCTGTTCATAAAAATCTGCAAAAGCATGATACATTGCCATAGTATCAGGGTGATCCATTGGCTTTTGCAACACATTTGAAGCCAATTTCTGTGCCCCACCACCGACATGTGGCTGTGTTTCTGCAAGTGTCATTTGAAAGTCGTAACCTAACTTTTCCAAAGCACGGTTGGCATTGGCACGAATATCAGGCAATGCATCAATCAATGTTCCATCCAAATCAAAAATAAATGCTTTTACAGTCATAAACACCTCATTTTAGGCTTAAAACAGCCTCAATTTCTTTTAAAACGTCGTTATTTCCTTCTTTTCCCTTCAATTCAACCAATGTTTCAATAAATCCATCAATATTTTGCAATGTATGCAAAACTGCCAGCGCCCATATAGCGTGACCACGTATCAAAGGTTCAGCATCATGCAAAGCCTTCAATAACAATGGTACAAATTCAATATTACCCGAATTCCCCATCGCAATGCATACGTTGCGCAAGAATGCAGCACGCCCAGTGCGCTTTACGGGGGATTTTCGAAATCGCTCTCGAAAGCCTTGCTCATCCAAATGCAGTAGCATAGCAAGTTCTGGTAAGATGTTCTCCCCACGTGGAGTAAGTAAATTTGTATCGGGTATTTCAGCTTTGTTATTCCATGGGCAAATGGCTTGGCAATCATCACAGCCATAAATATGATTACCCATAGGTGGACGCAAGTTATATGGAATAAATCCTTTATATTCAATGGTTAAGTATGAAATGCAAAGGTTTGCATCAACCACATAAGGTGCAACAATCGCTTTGGTCGGGCATATATCGATGCACGCCGTACAACTTCCACAATGTTCATTTGCCGCGCTATCTATAGGGATTTTTGCACTGGTGAATAGCTCGCCCAACATCATCCATGAACCCTGTTGACGGTGAATGGTTAGTGTGTGTTTGCCCTGCCAACCAAGCCCTGCGGATGCTGCCAAGGCATGCTCTAATACGGGGGCTGTATCAACATATACCCGCTGTTCGTGCTCACCCAAAAGTATGTCCAAATCACGTGCCAAGGCTTTCAAACGCTTCTTCATAACATCATGGTAGTCCACACCATGKGCATAMGATGCAATAAYGCCCTTGTCAGATGCGCTATTGGCTTGTTCTAAGTSATAMGGTGGTGGCACATGTCGCATAGCAAGRGARATGACCGTCTGYACATTRTYCATCATRCTATCRGGCTCTTTKCGACGTTYCAGWCGRCTTTCTTCYGCCATCCAAGCCATATCAGCATGCATATTTGAGCCCACCCAGCGATCCAAAGCCTTGCAATCTTGCTTTGCTATTTGGGGCTGTGAGAAATGGCATAAGTCGAAACCATGTTGATAAGCACAATCACGGATAGACTTGCGTAAACCGCTAGTTTCTTTCAATCAATCATCGCTTTTTTTGCATGGGTAATAAGATATCAAAAAGATCCATGCGTCATACTAGAAAGCCACCCATTTTAAATCAATTTACTCTTTAATAAATGATAAATTTCCTGACTTAATGCTTCAACAGAATAAGGTTTTTGTAATATACTTATATGATCCACTGTCTTTGGGATTTCCAGCAAATGATTTTCATCATAACCTGACGTAAAAACAACGGGCAGTTCTGGATGCGYYATCCAAAGCTCTTTTGCCARCTCAATCCCMCCCATATTGGGCATAATCACATCGGTTARTAGCAAMGCTATTTYATCTTTATGTGCTTYAAAAATKYGCATRGCTTCTAGCCCATCATGAGCCTCTAATGTTTGATAACCAAAGCTACTTAAAAGTTCACAATTCACGGCGCAAATCTCGCGTTCATCATCCACACAAAGAATTATTTCACCATGCCCTTCGAACAAATCATCATCGGTAACGTTTTTTTTCATCGGCTCATCAGATGCCACAACTGGCAAGAAAATATCCACCGTTGTGCCTTCATCCACAATGCTATCCAACTCAATGAAACCTTGATGACTTTGAATGGATCCATAAATCATTGCCAGACCCAAGCCTGTGCCCTCACCTACACCTTTTGTGGTATAAAAAGGCTCGAAAACATGGCCTAGCCCCTCCTCAGAAATACCACAACCGTTATCTTGAATCGATAAACGTGCATATGCTGTTTCCAAAGCAACTTCAGGATGCCTCCGAGTAAATGCCTTATCAGCCTGAAAGTGATCAACAGTAATGTTAATGCTTGGGTTCTCCCTACCACCCACCGCRTCRCGRCTGTTATTGATTAAATTCATAAGCACTTGTTGTAATAAGCTTGTATCACCGTTAATAAACAATGGTTCTTTGCATACATTGATGCTGAGCATGATGTTTTCAGGAACTGTRCGTTTGGCAAGATCAAACACTTCCATCATTAACTGATCAAATGAGAAGTTCTTTGTTTGAATTTCCCCTTTGCGAGAAAAGGTTAAAAGTTGTTTGATCATATCTGCAGCACGGAATGATTGTTGCTCCAAAGCTTCAATATCTCGAACAAGTTCAGGGTTGTTTTGTTGTTTGTATTTTATGAGGTAAAAAGACCCCACCATACCTGCCAATATATTGTTGAAATCATGGGCTATRCCACCAACCAAAGTGCCYACRGCTTCCATCTTTTGCGCTTGATTGAATTTCGATTCCATCTCTTTTAGTTTGGTAATATCTCTTAAACTGCCTTCAACGCCCCGAATTTGACCATCTTCATCATATATAAAATGCGAATTGGCAGATAACCAGATGATTTTGCCATCTTTACGTCTAATTTGAGTCTCAAAACAATCAATTTTACCGTCTGGAGAGGTTTCTAAACGAGCAAGAAACTCTTGTTCCTCACTGGGGTCAACATAATAATCCGATAACTTATCTCCAATAAGCTCATCAGGCTCACAAGCCATGAGTGATTGGATGGATGGTGAGACATACACCAGCCTTCCTTCGACATCGGTTCGATAAACACAATCCTGCATATGCTCAATCAATTCTCTGTATTGCCTTTCACTTTCTTGAAGTGCTTTTTCAGTATTCATCTGAATCGTAGTATCACGACCATTCATAACAAAACCAATAACCTCGTTAGCACTATTTCGGTAAGGATAATAATGGACATCCATATACCTCAACCCCAGTGCAGGGAAGCTAACCCATTCTTGGAAGTGAACGTTTTCCCCCATCAAACACCTGCTAGCATGAGGCTGAACCGCTGCGTTAAAGAATGTCTCGCCAAAAACCTCTGACACCGAGTGCCCTATGACTTCACCCTCTTTTTTATTAAGCATCTGTAAATATTTAGGGTTTGTTGCAAGGTAAGTGTAATGAACATCCAGTAAAGCCATCATATCAAGCGATGATGATACGATATATTTGTATTGATGCAGTTTTTTCTCAGCCAATACACGATCATGAATATCAATCACGACACCTTGCACCATCATTTGCCCTTGAATAGATACACGGGTTAAATGAACTTCTGTAAAAAAAACCTCACCATTGCTGCGCTTATGAATCCAATCAAAACGATCTGATCCTGTTTCCATAGCTAAATCAATATGTTGACGAACCAATGTGGTTGAATCAATGCCATTGCTTTGAAACTCTGGGGAAACAGCAATAGGGTTTAATTTTAAGAACGCTTCTTTTGAATCGCAGCCAAACAAACGCAATGTTGCCGCATTACAGTCTACAAATTTACCGTCAAATGATAGCATAATAGCGGTATCCGAGCTTTCAACCAATGTATGATATTTATCTTCACTTTCCTGCAATGCTTTTGAGCGTAATTCGACACGATAGTCCAGTTCCTCATTTAACTCTTTATACGATTTCAGTAACTTGCGATTTTCTATAACCATTGCAATGATATGTACAATACGCTCAAGAACAGGGCTTATTTGCTGCAAATCATTATCTTTTTCGTTGGATGCAAAAAGAAACACATGCGTTGATTTATCGGCTGATTCGGTTGGAATAAGCAGCACTTGTTTGGGTCTAAAATCAATATTTGGAATATACAGCCGTGAAATATGAGGGTGATCATGGTCGATAATCACTGAATCTCCCGCCATTTCAGGCAATGGAAATGAAAAACCATTGATGTCTGTATGAGAAAATGACACATACGACTGGCGCATGGTCGCGTTGTTTTCATTCACGCTACAATAAGCCACAACAGGCAAGTCTTTTAACATAGCCATGCGTTCAAGTGCAGCGTCCAAACCTGTTGTGATATCCTCGGCCTGTTCAATAGCTTCGGAAACAAGCCCCAACATTAGTGTGTCCTCTGTGCGTTGTGTTAACAATGCATTTTCACTTTCAAGCAAATGAATACGCTCTTGCAATGCTCCTAGATTATTTAAATCAGGCATGTTTATCCCGAATAAAAGTTAAAACATTCTCAGCAGCCCATTCTGGCTCGTCTTCCATCAAATAGTGTGAAGCTGTATCAATGCGTAGCAATTGACTGGCAGGAATATCGGCATGCAGTTTTTCGGCAGTTGATGCGCCCAAAAAAGGATCGGCATTACCACGCATAATCAGTGTAGGCACCTCTAATTTTTTTAACTTCTCGGCAATATCCATCAAATTATGGTGATCCAAACAACGAGCGAAATGCATGAAGGCTTTGCGTCCTTTGCTGTCTTTCAGCGGTTTCCAGAATAAATCCATCAATTCATCATCGACACGTTTTTTATGATACATACCCGCTTTCACAAACAATTTCATCATGCCCAAGTCCAAGGCACCCATAAGCAATTGTCGAATCACAGGTGTACGCATGGCAATAATTGGTTGTACTGGCCAAAAATCATAACCAACTGTATTGATTAAACTCAAGCTTATCAGCATATTTGGATGATTGATGGCAAAGATTTGAGAAATACCACCACCCAAGTCATGGCCAAGCAAATGAAAACGTTGAATACCAAGATGCTCTATAAAAGCGAACAGCCGATCCTCATGCGCTTTAATCGAGTAGGGTACATCCAATGGCATATCCGACGAACCACAACCAAGCAAATCAATGGTAATCACATCATAATCTTTTTCTAAATACGGAAGCAGCTTGCGCCAAATAAATGAGTAAGTGGTAATACCATGCACCAAAAGCATGACCTCGCCATTGGCATTACCACTGCGTGTATAACATATTTTTCGCTCATTAATTACGGCATACAACAAAGAAACACTCCAAGGCACCTCGAAAAACCTCGCACGAGTCAAACGCCGCTATTTTTCGTTCATGGCAAGGCGTGATGAAACGAGTAATAGCAATCCTATTGCTCTTTTTATCCAACGCGGGCAGGGGCAAAAAGAGCAAGTTTGACGAAATAGTGAGGTTTTTCGAGGTGCCCTCCAATACAATGCTAAAACTGAACCCTTATTCTAGCACATAGAATGCATATTTGTACGCAATAAACAAGCCAAGTTTAAAACAGTGAAAAAACGTTTAGATTACTTTTTTCCCAGCCCCAATAAAAAGAACTCCGGCGATGTTTTACGGCTTGCAGCGGGTTTAATGTTTTTAATTTTCTGAAAGCTCAAGCCAAGCTCACGACGAAAGTTATCATAACCCTCACCCATAAAGGTTTTCATTAAAATATGCCCACCTTGACGTAAATGTTGGTTGGCAAAATGCAAGGTCATTTCATTGAGCCCAATCATGCGCATTTGATCCACTAGTTTATTGCCACTCATCTCTGGGGCCATATCGGATACCACAACATCTATAACACGACCTTGCAAAGCTTCTTGCAAAGCCTCTTGTCCTTCGGGTGAATCAAAGTCGGCCTGAATAAGTGCCACGCCTTCAATCGGTCGAACTGGTAATAAATCAATACCAATCACCAGCCCATCAGATCCAACATAAGGTACGAGTTCTTCACTCCAAGAGCCTGGCGCACAACCCAAATCAACCACGACTGAGCCTTTTTTGATGTTCAGACTGTGTTTATCAAGAATTTCCGTGAGTTTGAATGCTGCACGCGAGCGTTTGCCTTCTTTTTGCGCGCGTTTCACATGCGGATCATTGGCATGACGTTGAAACCATGCGGATGTTTTGCGATCTTTTTTACTCTTGGATTGTTTTGCCATGCTTGTAACTCACTCCTTCAATTTCCAGCCAATACGCCATAAATACCAAGATGATAATACAGCAAAAATAGTCAATGCAGCCACAGCTCCTACAGCTTGCAGTGGATCACTATCACCGGTGGCAATAAAACCATGGCGAAAGCCATCAATAAGGTAAAAGAATGGATTCCAAGCATTGATTGCCTGCCAGAATGGTGGCAGTTGTGAAACAGAGTAAAATACCCCCGATAAGAAGGTTAAAGGCATAATGATAAAATTATTTACCATTGCCATATCATCAAAGGTTTTGGACCACATACCACCAATCAGCCCCAAACTTCCCATAATCAGGCTTCCGCAAACACCATAAAACAAAATCATCCAAATATGGGCTAGCGATAAATCCGAAAATGGTAATAAAACCAACAGTAATACACCACCCACAACCAAAGCACGCAATACAGCCGCAGCAAGAAATGCAAACACTGCTTCGGCAGCAGAAATCGGTGCCATCAATAAAAACACATGCACATTCATAATTTTACCAACAATCATCGAGCTGGAGGTATTGGCAAAGGCATTTTGCAGCATGGCCATCATCATCAGCCCTGGAATTAAAAAGCTAAAATAATCAACATCCAAGCCAGGAACTTGACGCTCTCCCATGGCATAACGAAAGACAATTAAATATAAAATAGCCGTGAGTGCAGGAGCCACAATAGTTTGCATTTTTACACGTAAAAAACGTCTGCTTTCACGTTGAAATAGCGTCCATGTACCGATTAAATTCAATGAACTCATTTGGTTACACCTTTTTTCTCCGCGTTTTTCTTCTCAGTACCTGTTAGGCGCAAAAACACATCTTCAAGGTCTTCTTGGCGTACACTTGCATCTACTGGGGCTCCGAATCGTTGGCTGGCGGCTTGATAAGCCGCATCAAAATCAGAAGCATTACCTTGTTTATTCAAGGTCAAACACAATTGACCATCATAAACACGCGGTGAAAAGGCAGCCAAAGTCATATGATCGTCTTCAGAGAGTTGCAACGGTTCAGCATAGCGCAAGCACAAAGATGATGAGGCAACTTCCCCCATTAATGCTTGCATAGGGCGTGATGTAATGAGTTTTCCCTGATCGATAATTGCCACTTGATCACACAACTCTTCTGCCTCTTCGAGGTAATGTGTGGTCAAAAGAATGGTTGTTCCTGCTGCATTAAGCTCGCGCATAAAATCCCACAGGCGTTTGCGAAGTTCCACATCCACACCTGCCGTTGGCTCATCAAGAATGACCAACTTGGGACGGTGCACCAAAGCTTGTGCAACCAATAAGCGGCGGCGCATACCACCCGATAATTGGCGGGTTATTTTGTGCGCATGTTGCGTGAGTTCCAAGCGTTCAAGTAATTCATCCACCCAGGCATCATCGGCTTTTTTTCCATACATGCCACGGCTAAACTTAAGCACTTCACGCGGCGAAAAAAAAGGGTCAAAAGCAATTTCTTGGGGTACAACTCCCATACGTCGCTTGCACCATGCACGCTCAAGTAACAGGTCATGCCCCAGCAAAGAAATACTACCTGACGAGGCATGTACGGTGTCTGCTAAAATGTTGATTAGTGTTGATTTACCAGCCCCATTGGGGCCTAACAGCGCAAAGAATGAGCCTTCAGGAACAGTTAATGAGACATCTTTTAATGCAACATTACCATTGTTGTAGACTTTACTAAGCTGCTTTATTTCAAGAGCATTCATGACAATATCAAGATACAAAAAAAGCGGGGGAAAACCCCGCTTTTATATTGTTTTCCATTAAATTAATACGATGAAACATGTCCGCAGCCACTACCCTCTTCAGCAGGAGTGAACGATTTTCCACAACCACACGTTGAGGCTGCATTAGGGTTTTTAATCACAAAAGACTCACCTTGCAATGAGGTTTTATAGTCAATTTCAGCACCRTCMAGCATATCCAAGCTCATTTGRTCTACCAATARCTTYACACCGTAATTTTCAACCACYGTATCATTYTCTTTGACATCATCATCAAAGGTRAAACCATATTCAAAACCAGAACARCCACCGCCTGAAACAAATACGCGTAGGCTCAAATCTTTATTATCTTCTTGCGCCAACAAACCYTGMACTTTTYCWGCTGCTGCCTCWGTTAATGYTACACTCAYTAYACACCTCTCTTCAYCAAAACYTMTAAACSAGCYARGCTTGATGGGCGTATTATCYAATTTATCATRSCTAAGCGCAAGTTCYAGWSWGYYKGTYGMTTATRMKRYSATGTTTATTAAAAAAWWTTAATATTTAWCGTAGCCGAASWTMATTSAATACGATAGAMTGCGRKTNTGAAWWATTTNCCATAAATACAAAGRATAKRWRYRMYAYAYAMSCAAAAWAWWTGTGGYWWTWWTANGTAAGGGGGAARSATGAGCGAAGTACARGTAGAMCGYAGGGYAGAACGWAATATTAGTCGTCTAACCGCCAGTACCGTTGCATTGGTTTTGGCTGGAGGAAAAGGCTCAAGGCTGAAAGCTTTGACCGAATGGCGAGCCAAACCATCCGTTCCATTTGGCGGGAAATTCCGCATTATCGATTTCCCACTTTCCAATTGTATTAACTCGGGTATTCGCCGTATTTCAGTGATTACACAATATAAATCGCATTCCTTACAGCGCCATTTACAACGTGGCTGGAGCTTTCTTTCTGGGCAGTTTGGTGAATTCTTAGAAGTTTTGCCTGCACAACAACGTCAAGGTGAAGGCTGGTATGAAGGTACTGCCGATGCAGTTTACCAAAACTTGGATATTATTCGCCACTATAATCCAGAGTATATTGTTATTCTGGCTGGCGATCACATTTATAAAATGGATTACGGTAAAATGATTGCTGCGCATGTTGCCAACCGTGCGGATATTACAGTTGGTTGTATTCCCGTACCATTGGATGAAGCCAGTGCTTTTGGTGTGATGGCTGTTGATGGCGATGAGCGAATCATAGAATTTTCCGAAAAACCATCCAATCCTAAAACCATGCCAGGTGATGACACTCAAGCCTTGGCATCGATGGGTATTTACGTCTTTTCCACAAAGTATTTGCGTGACCGTTTGGTAGCCGATGCTAAAGATCCAAAATCCACCCACGATTTCGGACACGATTTAATTCCACATGCCATTGAGCATGCCAATGCTTTTGCTTTCCCATTTGTGAATGCGGGTACTGGCGATCCAAGCTATTGGCGCGATGTTGGTACCATTGATGCCTATTGGGAAGCCAATGTTAATTTGGCAGAGTTGGAGCCAGAGCTGGATATGTACGACAAAGACTGGCCAATTTGGACAGAGCAAGAACAACTTGCACCAGCCAAGTTTGCCTTTGATGATGATGATCGTCGTGGCATGGCTGTTGATTCACTAATTTCGGGCGGTTGTTTGATTACAGGAGCTACTGTTCGTCGCTCTGTATTATTCTCCAATGTACGTGTGCATTCTTATTCCGTTGTTGAAGATAGTGTGGTTCTTCCTGATGTCGAAATTCGCCGCAATTGTCGTATTACAAAGTGCGTGATTGATAAAGGAACCATTATTCCTGAAGGTACGATTATTGGTGAGAATGCTGAAGATGATGCCAAACGTTTTGATGTCTCTGAAGGCGGTGTTGTGCTAATTACACCCGAAATGTTAGGTCAAAATCTTCATCAGGTTTAATGTTTTTTTAACGCTTACATAACAAGCATTCAAAGCCCTCAGACATCAACTGAGGGCTTTTTATTTTACTGAACACAGGATATTTATGAGCAACAAGCTTTCCATCGTATTTTACTGGCATATGCACCAACCTTTCTACCGTGATGCAGATACAGGTCGTTATCATTTGCCTTGGGTATATCTACATACCATGAAAGATTATACAGATATGGCTGAGATTTTAGAGCAGTTACCTGAAGCCAAGGCTGTGATCAATTATGTGCCTTCATTGACTGCGCAAATTGCGGATTATGCTACGCAATTGCAACGTTTTCTAAAAGATGAAAGCAATGAATTAAAAGATCCATTGATGGCATCGTTGATTCATAAAACGGGTGATTATAACAAACAAGAAAAAGAGTTTTTATTGGAAAACTGTTTTCGCCTAAATCATGAACGAAATTTACACCGTTACCCCGCTTATTCACGTCTTTTAAGCTTATCTGAACATGCTCAAAGCCATGATGCGATTGAATATTTGGGTGGTTATTATTTTACTGATTTGGTTACTTGGTATCATTTGGGCTGGCTGGCTGAAACAGTACGTGAACATAACTTTGTTGCACGCCGTTTGATTGAGAAAGGCTGTCATTTTAATTACCAAGACCGCCATGATTTACTCACACTTATTTCATCATTACTCAATGAAATTCCAGTGACGCACCGTCGTTTGTTAAAGGCTGGTAAGGTTGAACTTACCACCACACCTTATGCCCACCCTATTATTCCATTGATGCTTGATTTTGATACCGCACGCGAAACAGTCAGCGATGCACTCATTCCACAAGAGCAATACCCTGGTGGCGAAGAGCGTGCTATAGAACATATCGAATTAGCCATTACATCTCACGAAGCATTCTGTGGTCAAAAAGCCAAAGGTGTTTGGCCTGCTGAAGGAGCCGTTTCAGAAGCAACATTGGCTCTACTTGGCAATGCTGGCTTTGATTGGTGTGCAACAGGGGAATCGGTATTGCATCATTCATTGGGCTATAATTTACGCGAACAGCATCCACATGAGCTTTATCAGCCTTGGTTGGTCGGTGAAGGCAATGAGCAAATAAGCTGCTTCTTCCGTGATGATCGTTTGTCTGATTTGATTGGTTTTGAATATTCAAAATGGGGTACGCATGATGCGGTGTCTAACTTTATGCACGAGCTTGCTGAAATAAAACATCGCACCCAAGGCATAAAAAACCCAATCGTTCCGATTATTATGGATGGTGAAAATGCGTGGGAACACTTCCATGAAAATGGTGTGCCTTTCCTCGTTGAGCTTTATCAAACCATTGCCCAGCATGAAGATTATGAGCTTACCACATTCAGCGAATATTTAGCCGATAACCCAGCTCAAACACCACTTAAAAAACTGGTGTCTGGCTCATGGGTATACGGTAATTTATCCACTTGGATTGGTGACCGTGCCAAGACCAGTGCATGGGAACTATTGATTGCTGCGAAAAAGGAATTTGATGCACGTATCGAACATTTAAGCCCTGAAACAGCAGAGGCGGTCAAAGAGCAACTACGTATTTGTGAAGGCTCTGATTGGTGCTGGTGGTTTGGTGATTACAATCCCTCTGGAGCCGTGAAAGACTTTGATAATCTTTACCGTAAACACTTGAAAAAGCTTTATCAATTGATGGGTTGTGCCGCACCTGAAAACCTTGATCGCGCTATTTCTCAAGGTGGTGGTGATGCAGAAGGTGGCGGTGCTATGCGTCGTGGTGGAGCTGGCAGCGAATGACATCATGCCTTGAACAACGCCAATCTGGTGTTTTATTACATATAACATCCCTCCCTGGTCCTTTTAAACATGGTGTTTTGGGTGAAGAAGCATTGCAATTTATTGATCAAATCATTGCAGGCGGTTATCGCATTTGGCAGTTCCTGCCTTTGGGGCCTACGCATAGCCATGGCTCGCCTTATGAGTCCTTATCTTCTTCTGCGGGTAACCCAGATTTGATTGACTTGCGCATAGCCGAGCAAAAAGGTTGGTTACAAGAAAAGGATATTCAACATATTATTCAAGGTGATTTATGCTTGGCAACTGCACGCGCCAAGGCAGCGTTGCATTTCTGGCAAGATGTTGAAAATGACACTGAACTGCGTGAAAAAGTAGCATTGTTTAGAGAGGAAAATAGTGCTTGGTTAGAAGATTATGCTTTGTTTGCATCTCTTAAAATTGTACATCAAGGCATGGCTTGGTGGCAATGGCCAGAAGGTTTGCGAGACCGTGAACCAACAGCTCTAAAAGAAGCATCGCACACCCTGCTTGCTCATATTCACCAAGTTGTTTTTGAACAGTTTCTGTTTACAGAACAATGGCAAAACATCAAAGATTATGCCGAATCACGCGGTGTGCAGTTATTCGGAGATTTACCCATTTATGTTGCCCACGATTCATCGGATGTTTGGGCAAACCGTGAATTTTTCACAGTCAATGATGAAGGTATGTGTGATGAAGTTGCAGGTGTGCCACCTGATTATTTCTCTGAAACGGGGCAACGTTGGGGAAATCCACTGTATTTGTGGGATAAAATGCAAGACTCTGGCTTTGATTGGTGGGTTGAACGGGTTCGTGTGCAAGTCAAACGCATGCACATGCTGCGTATTGATCACTTTCGTGGTTTAGAGGCTTACTGGGCGATTCCTGGCCACCGTGAAGATGGTATTGAGGGTGAATGGCGCAAAGCCCCTGGTGATGAGCTGCTGCAAGCTTTGCAAGATGCATTCGGTCAACTTCCATTGATTGCCGAAGATTTGGGTATGATTACCGAAGAAGTTCATGTTTTGCGTAAGAAATTCAAACTCCCTGGCATGAAAATACTACAATTCGCTTTTGGTGGTGGTGCGGACAACCCATACCTGCCCCATCAACATAGTTATGATATGGTAACCTATACAGGCACCCATGATAACAATACTACCATGGGTTGGTGGCAAGAAGCCTCTGATGCGGAACGTCAACATTTGATGGCTTACTTGGATATATCAGCTGAAGATATGCCRTGGGCRATGATTCGTGCYGCRCTCGTATCACCCGCTATTTTAGCCRTTATTCCGATGCAAGATTTRTTRGAATTGGATGCCRAAGCACGCTTTAAYACACCWGGAACMTTGRAWAATAATTGGTGCTGGCGYATGCARGCMATGCCTGCAATYGATSATAAATGTTGGACGCATTCAAAATCATTGAATCAATTGTACGGRCGCATTTAAAAAGAAGCCCCTGCCCTTCATGTTTCGCATACTTTTGCCGATAGGTATTGTATGCAAGCTGCCCCACAATATTCCTCGGAATTAGACCGACTACTTAAGCATATTAGAGATATTCCAGCCAATGATGAGTTGGAATTGCGTGTTGCAGTGCATGATTTGCAGCAATACACCCAACAAGCCGTAGAAACCCTTAAAAAAGATCAGGCTCATCACGCCATTCTTGCCACCTGCGCTCAAATGATTCGCCAGTCTGATATGCAACATTGCAAACAATCGTCTTATATTCGTAGCTTGCATGCATTTTTATATAATTTGTTACCAGAAGTTATTGAGCCACAGTCAGAGCTTGATTTACACGGTTTGAGTTTGCATGGCTGCCAATTATCCCACATTGAGATTTCCAATTCCAAATTGCAATATATTGATGTTTCATCGTGCAATTTATCGCATGCAAACTTACATCATTCAGATTTAAGCCATAGTAATATGATGAGTGCCAATCTTGGACACAGTGATTTATACGCCTGTTGTTTAAATCACAGTGATTTGAGTTGGGCTGATTTATCGCATGCTGATTTACATCGAACGCAAGCAATCAATGCGCATATGTCAGGTGCTATTTTAAATCATGCCGATGTTTCACACGCCTTATTTTCAGGAAGCGATTTAAGCTCCACTGATTTAAGTCATGCGGATATTAGTTTTAGCAATCTTTTTGCAGTGCGTTTACAGCGCAGCAAGTTACATGGAACTGACCTTCGTGGCACAGGCATTACGGAGAAACGATTGCACGATGCTCGCATGGATATTCAAAGCAATGACAGCACATTATGGGGTGATGAAAGCGATTGTGGTGGAAGAAACCCACTACATGCCAAGTATTATCGGGCACCCCGAAAAACCTGACTGTTTCGCCAAACGTGTTCTTTTTGCCCTTGCCAGCATTGGATAAAAAGTGAAGTAGCCAAGCTATAGTGATTCATAAATTGATTTACCTTAGAAAAAAGCATTCATCTAAATGACACTTCATTGTTTGAAAACCCTCACACCCCAGGGTGGTCTCTCTG
>NVTQ01000022.1 GCA_002401635.1 Pseudomonadota bacterium | reverse complement strand
GATCAAGCTCTCGAACTTTACCTGATAACCAGCCAATCATGATTGTTTCCGCCCTCTGCTACGCGATGTTTGTACAGGCGTATGATGCGCGTGACAAATGCAGACGGCAAGGGCATCGGCAGCATCTTCTTGTAAGGGAGGCGGGGGCTTGAGTAGCATGTTTACCATATGTTGAATTTGTGATTTCTCGGCTCGTCCAAAGCCTGTGAGCGATTGTTTGACCTTGGTGGGTGAATATGGCTCAACATGTAGCTTGTGATGACCACAGGCGGCAATAAGAGCGCCACGTGCTTGACCTAGTTTAAGTGCTGAAGCGACATTTTTTGATACAAACACATCTTCCATCGCGGCGGTATCGGGTTGAAATTCAGCAATAATATCATTTAAACCCAAAAATAAATTGGTTAGGCGTTCGCTAAAATCACCTTTTCCAGCTTGAATAACGGTATGGTAAACATACGACAAATGATTGCCTTGAGCATCCAAGATGCCCACACCCGTTTTGATGGAGCCTGGGTCAACGCCAAGAATGCGCATGATTTGCCATAACCGAATGAGGGGATATTTTGGGCATAAAAAAAGCAGGGGAGACCCCTGCTTTTTTATTTAACCAGAGCACGATATTAATCGAGGTGTTCGTTAATAAAATCGACAAGTTTGCCCTTGGTAACAGCGCCAACCTTGGTGCCTTGTACATYACCATCAGAAAAAACCATCAAGGTTGGAATGCCGCGAACGCCATATTTACCTGGGGTATTTGGATTATCATCGATATCAATTTTAGCAATGGTGATTTTATCGCCCATATCGGCAGCGATTTCAGTTAAAATAGGAGCGATTTGCTTGCAAGGGCCGCACCAAGGAGCCCAGAAATCAACCAGTACAGCACCAGAAGCCTTTAAAACATCGTTCTCAAAGCTATCATCAGTCACATTTATAATGTTGTCAGACATGTATTTTTTCCTCGTTGTAYGCCCCACAGGGCTTAATCAATAAACTAGCATTTCTCATGCTGGTAAAAGCGCAGGAGCGTTCATAGTATGCCGCTACGTTAGTCGGGGGGAAGATGAGCGTCAACTGTACTGCATTACAATCGATTATTACTGACAACATCCGTGCATCGAATGGTTTTTTGCCGTTTGAGGAATTCATGCGTGCTGCACTGTATGAAGAAAAGATGGGGTATTATGAGTCAGAACACGTRTTTGGCGAGRYGGGTGATTTTGTCACAGGGGCGGATTTAGGCCCTTGGYTGGCRATGGGRTTTGCTGATTTGATGCTKTGGGGCTGGCAGCAATTGGGCAAACCAGAGCATTGGGTATTGCTGGAGCAAGGCGGTGGTACGGGKCGTTTGTTAACGCAGGTGCTACGATTCTTGCAACATCAGGATATTGTATTGCCAACAGTGATTGCMGTGGAGCGTAGTGCGCACATGCGCGAGAGACAGCAGATACACTATGTTGAGAAGGGTTTTGATGTTCAACAATATGCCGAACTTGTGGATGTAAAGACTGGTTTACCTGTGCTTATGATGTGTAATGAACTGCCTGACGCTTTTCCCGTGCGAAGTTTTRTTTGGCACGATCAGAGCTTTTATGAGCGTGGTGTTCAGTTGGCTGATAATGGTTTGGTGTGGGCTAAGTCGGATAAACCTATGCTAGATGCGCCGAGTATCGATCCGATGTTGATAGAAGCGTGGCCGAATGATTATATCAGTGAATACAATCCTGCACTATCGGCATGGCAGAAGGATGTGTCATGTGTGATAGATGATGGTTTCGTGTTTTGTGTGGATTATGGTTATAGCCAGCAGGAATATTACCGTCCCAACCGTATCGAAGGCACATTGATGGGGCATAAGGCGCATCAAGTGCTTGAAGATGTACTGGTTGAGCCTGGGTTGTGTGATTTGACGGCGCATGTGGATTTTACAAATTTAGCAAAATTAGGCATGCAGCGTGATTTGTTACCATGCTCTTTTATTACGCAAGGGGCTTGGTTGGCACAAAGTCCGATGGTGCAGCAAGCAATCAGTGAGTTGGCGCAAGAAGGCTCGTTTGCATCCGTGCAGGCTTTGGCGCATGCCAAACGGATGTTGTTGCCCTTTGGTATGGGCGAAACATTTAAGTTATTGGTGCAGGGTAAGGGGAGGCAGGTATGCCCAGATTACTTAAAAAGTTTGGATCGTATGCGTGATTTAAGACTGGATGTGTGAACATGATTCAAAACGACCATGTTTTAATGGTTCATATTTTTTATAGTGATTGTATGAATGTGCTGATACCTGCTAAGGTTGTCGCATGATTAAAGATGGCACGGCACATTTGGGTCAATATCGTCTGGATTCCGAATTGGGATCTGGCGGTATGGGTATTGTGTACCGTGCAACCGATGAAAAGCTGCATCGTGAAGTCGCGATTAAAGTTTTGCACCCGCATTTATTACAAAATGAAGATTTAAAAGAGCGTTTTCGCCGCGAAGCACGTATGCATGCGCAGTTGATGCACCCCAATGTTGTGACATTGTTATCCCTTTATGAAGATGCTGAACACATGGCTCTGATTATGGAGATGGTGCATGGTAAAAACCTAAGAGAATATTTACGAACTGCGAAAAAACATGCCATTATAGATTTGGTGCGTATTGCTCAAGCGATTTTATTAGGCTTGGAAGCAGCACATCATATTGGTCTTGTACACCGTGATTTAAAGCCAGCCAATGTATTGTTAGCCGATAATGGCGATATAAAACTGATGGATTTTGGCTTGGCAAAACCTGCCAAAGGAGATGATGATTTAACACAAAGCGGGGCAACAGTAGGCTCATTTCGCTATATGGCACCAGAGCAGATTCTTAATCAGCCTATTGATGCACGTACTGATTTATATGCTTTTGGCATTCTTTTATATCAAATGATGACAGGCAAGCTTCCTTTTGATGCATCCGCGCAGGGTGGCGGTGAATTCGAAATTATGGAAAAACAGGTGCGTGAGCATCCTGTTTCACCGCATGAGCTAAACCGTTCKTTGCCRTTGGAAATTTCAGATCTTATTTTGCGATTATTGGCAAAAAGTCCTGATGATCGTCCAGCAAGCTGTGCGTTGGTACATCAAGAGCTGGATATTATTGCGAGGCATTTGTCTGATAAGGTCATGGCTCCAGGCTTATCTAAAACATCCGTAAATATTCCAACACACTCCAATGCCTCGATTGCTAAGGGTTTATTAAAAGCTTCGATTCGAAGTGTTCGCTCGAAATTCTCTACGTTTTTTGGCATGTTTATCGCGCTATTACCAAGGCGTGACCTTCCTTCGTCAGGTGAAGATTCAGGCATGCCGCATAAATGGAAACTGGTAGCGACATGGGGTGGTGCATTTTTGATGATTGCATTGCTCGGCTGGGTGCTTGTTTCGGTGATGGATGTTGCAGAACGACCTGTGATGATCTCTGAGCCTGCCGTTCAAAAAACTGCATCTGTGAGCCATGAGAAACAGCCTGATGTGATAAAACCAAAGTTGGGTGCTGAGCTTGTAGAAAAAGCGAAGGACGCGTTGCAAACGCCTGTTGTAAAAAAAGTAGAGCCTGTTGCAGTTACTGTTAAAAAATCTATTCAGCCTAAAAAGGTAAGGAAACCCAAAAAAGTCATCAGGGCCAAACCAGCGGCACGCTCCATTACGTATTCTGTCGGTTATAAAGTAACACGTTCGGATGGTAGTAAAGTTGATATTTCTAAACCACATGAATTTAAAGGTGGCAAACGTTTGTATTTCGAGTCTTTAAAATCTTATCGAGGTAAAGAGCTCTTTACATCGTATAAAAAAGGTCAGATTCGATTGTATTTGAATAAACCTGTGAAGTTGCGCAAGATTGTTTTGCGCAAAGCAAGTGTTGGAAGGCTTAATTTTAAAGGTGGTTATGTAAAACTCGCGGTGCAAGATGCTAAGCATAAGTGGCATGAAATATTTATTCGTAAAGATGATGATGTTGATATTGCAGTGACCATCTCTAAAGCCAAACTACCTGATGAAATAAGAGGTGTACGCTTGCGTTTCCGCACACCTGAACCCATTACCATTGGGCCTGTTGATTTGATTCGCTGATTCGTTAGCGATGTCAAATGTGTTAACAGGTGAGGTGAAGTATTTACTGCCAGGTGGGGATGCCGTGGTGCATATATCTTCACACGACCGCTATAAAACTTGTTTGCTTCGTCAAGCTGTTCCAGGTGATTTGTTATCTTTGTCAGAGATTCATAAACGCCGAGGTATTGTAAGAGCTTCGCTTGCAAAAATTGAAAAACCATCGGCTAAACGTGTGCCTGCAAAATGTTCCGTAGCAGCGCATTGTGGTGGTTGTGCATTGCAATACCTACATGCAGATGAGCATGCAACAGTGAAATCGCAATGGGTGAAGGCTGCTTTTTCTGCGGTGATAACAAAAGCTACACAATGGTTGCCCATTCAAGATTCTAATGAGCATGATGGAAGCTGGCATAGGCGGCGTTTACGCTGGCATGTTGGCTATAATCCACATGGACAGACTCTGTTGGGTTTTCGTGCATACCAGAGCCATGATGTGGTTGAAATCGATGTTTGCATGGTGGTGACGGGTGAATTAGAAGCTTTGAGAAAGGCTTTGCAGCTTGCTTTGATAGATGAGGCAATAGATTTACCTCAGTCTGTGTATGCGGTGCAACTATCCGATGCTATGCATGTGGTTTTGGAATATGAAGGTGCGTGTGCTCTAGATATGATGCCCGATATAGGCTGGCAGGGCATGACACTACAATACTGGTGTCGGGATAGCATGGGCGTAAGAGCATTGAGCAAACCTGTGCATCAACTGTATGATAATTTACCTACATATACGGATGATATAGCGATTTATATTGGACCTGATGATTTTGTGCAGGGGCAGCAAAGTGGAAATCGCATGATGATTAAACAAGTTTTAGCATGGAGTGAGGGTGCGAAACATGTGGTCGATTTATTTTCGGGAGCGGGGAATCTTTCTCTGCCTTTGGCAGCTTCGGGTATGCAGGTATTGGGTGCGGAAGTAAATATTGCCAGCGTACGTGCTGCCAATAGCAATGCCAAGCGCTTAAAGCTTTCAGCCATATACCAACAGGCAGATTTATTTGGTCGCTTTGATATGTCGCCATTTGTGGGGGCTGATGTATTGATTGTTGACCCGCCACGCAAAGGTGCGAAAAAAATATGCAGTTTGATGAATCGATTGCTGCCAAAAAAAGTTATTTTGGTGCATTGTGATGTGCTTTCTGGCGAGCGTGATGCCCTAGAAATGAAAGCGCAAGGTTATCGATTGCGGGCATTGCGCGCCTTGGATTTGTTTCCTTATTCTGGGCATGTGGAAAGCATGAGTTTATGGGCCTTATAAAATCTTTGCGTTATTTTTTATTATGCTTGCTGGTTATTTTACCAGCTTGTCARCAACAAAGCGTTRAAMMAGGCGAGTTGCGGGTTGGTGTRGCGCARCTTCCCATGTCGCTTGATCCRCGTTTTGCYACKGATGCWGCMTCGCATAARATTCARGCSTTGATACACCGTGGTTTGATTCGTTTGGATGATGATTTTAGAGCGCAAGCTGACATTGCTTTATCATGGCAACATCCCGATGCTTTAACGTGGGTCTTTGAGCTAAAAAAGGATGTTTATTTYCATGATGGTTCRCCATTACAAGCCAAGGATGTCGCRGCAACTTTGCGYGCRGTRCTGAATAAAGACTTGGCCAGCCCTTTGCGTGCAGGTTTTGCTGCCATTGAGTCGGTTGAGGTGTTGTCACCATACCGTTTGYGTYTGCACTTGCACAAAGCCGACAGYTCATTATTGACACGTTTATCTTTGGGAATYGTGCCAGMRRCTATGGCAKATAAACCGCATCAAGCACGAAATRTRATGGGGGCAGGRGYCTTTAAATTGCARTCRTGGCATGGCAATGATTTGTATTTACGACGTGTGCAGCCCTCAGCCATATCCAATATTGAAGTATTGCATTTTATTCGTGTGAAAGATGCTGTGACGCGCTGTTTAAAATTGGTGCGTGGGGAAATTGATTTTACGCAGAATGATTTACCGCCAGACTTACTACCATATTTAAAAAAGCAAAAGAATTTAACCATTCAGACCCATGCCTCGACGACCTTTTCATACATTGGCATGAACATGCAAGATGTGATGTTGAAAGATGTGCGTGTACGCCATGCTTTGGCACTGGCTGTGGATCGAGTAAAATTAAAAAAAGCGTTATTTTCAGATTTGCCTGAATTGGCAGAAACAGTCTTAACACCCAATCATTGGGCAGCTGTGCATTTGCCTGAAAYAGTATTTGATCAGCAGCGAGCAGAGCAGCTTTTGGATCAAGCAGGCTTCCCGCGTGATGAGAATGGTATTCGCTTTAAGCTTAACTATCGTACCAGYACAGATCCTGCACGAYTACGTTTRGCGACTGCAATTGCTGATATGTGGCAAAAAATTGGTGTGCAGGTAAGCATTGAATCACTGGAGTGGGGCGGCTTTTATGCGCGYATCAAACGYGGYGATTTTCAGGTWTTTTCATTGTCTTGGGTGGGTATTGTTGATCCAGACATTTACCGCTGGATTTTGCATTCGGATATGTGGCCGCCGAAAGGCGCAAACCGTGGGCGTTATAGCAATGTTGATGTTGATCGTTGGTTGGAGGCTGCATCTGAAAGCGAAAGCATAAAACAACGCCAGAAACTTTATGCACAAGTACAGGAAAAAATGCAGCAGGATCAAGTGTATATAGCATTGTGGTATGAGCCAGTATTGGCCGTGTCGTCCAAACGTTTGCAAGGTTTTAAGCTTAGTAGTAATGGTGATTTCTTGGGATTGTTAGAAGCCAATATAAAGCTTGTCAGATGAGATTTCTTATGGAAAAAAGCAACTTTTTCAAGGCTTGCTTTTTTTTGCAAAATAGGCTTGTCTTTGCCTCTTAACTGGGGGCTTATCTATGTTTAAAATGATTGGAAAATTATGTATGGTGGCTATTTTTTCGCTAGTGGTTGTTGTGCCTGCTCAAGCGGGAGGCATGAAACATGTCAATATTGCCGCATTCCACAAAGTGGTAGTGGGTTATGAATTTGAAGCGATTGTATTGGGGCGTTTTAGTGATTTTATTGCCGAGATGGAAAAAGGCTCACAGGTTATTTTTTTAAATCATACAGCAGGGATTAAAGATAATGATGTGATTACCTTTAATGCTGATGTATTGAGTGAAGGCCTTGAAGATGGTTTTAATGATAATGGTGTGAGTTGTAGCTTTAGCTTTACGGATGAAAGTACAGCCGATAATACCTCTTATGCAGTGGGTGGTTTGTGTACCCTTTTGATGAGCAATAATGGTGTTCACGAGAAAGTTAAAGCGATTATTCCATCGGCAGATTTACCAGATACGTCACAAGGCATTGATGTGTGGGTGATGATTTATGAAGATGAGAAGACAGGCACGGCTTTTTATGCCAATGTAACAACGGATTAAATTTACTACACAGCTGTGAAAGTTGATGTTTTTTAAAAGGTCGAGCATGTTATGCTCGGCTTTTTTTTATGGTTCCATGCTGGTAATTTGATACTTCTGTAATTCTTTGGGTACATACCAAAACTCACTGTTATAGCCAATGCCCGCAGGAGCAGGTTTGATGCCCTGAATGCGTTTGTGAACGACAGGAAGGGAATAGGGCGCATACAAAAACACCACGGGCACATCGTTGTAAATTTCCTGTTGCATGATGTCATACCATTGTTTGCGTTTACTCCGATCAAAAGTGCGTGTGGCTTCAAGTAAAGCTTCATCGACACTGGCATTGCTGTAGCTTAAAAAGTTAAATTGGCGCTCGCCCGTTTGCGATGAATGCCAGATATTATATTGATCAGGTTCAGGGGTGAGTGACCAGCCGAGAATGACGGCATCGAATTGACGTTTGTTGATGAAATTCTCAATAAAGGCTGACCATTCGATAAGGCGCACATTAACCTTAACACCGATTTGTTTGAGTCGCTGTTGAATGATAGTGGCAGTGTCGGCACGCTGTTTGTTACCATTATTGGTGATAATGGTGAATGAAAGTGTTTTGCCAGCTTTATCAAGGTAGCCRTCGTCATCTGAATCTGTCCAGCCAGCATCAGCAAGCATGCGTTTGGCTTTGTTGGGGTCAAAAAGACGCGCTTTAAGCGATTGATTGACCCATGATGTGCCAGGCTTGTAGGGCGAGGCAATGATTTCTCCTAGCCCTAGCAATACGCCATCAATGAGTTCTTGGCGGTCWATGGCATAAGCAATCGCCTCGCGTACCCGYTGATCTTGGAAAAGYGGGCGTTGMAGGTTAAAACCCAAGTATGTGTAGACGGATTGTAGGTATTTATAACGATCATAATGATTTTTTAACACAGCTTTGCTTTCAAACAAGCGTGAATACTGTGTGGGGGTAAGCCCCATTTCATCAATGTTTCCAGCGGTAAGCTCTAAGAACTGGGTGGCTGAGTCGGGAATAATGCGTGTCATGCGCTCTGCGATCCATACTTTGCCAGCATAATAATTGGGGTTGGCTTGCAGTGTGATGGATTGCTGGGCTTGCCAATCTTTTAATATATATGCACCAAGCGTGGCTTTGGGCTGGCGTGCCAAAGGCGTATTCATAATATCTTCATCTTTAAAAATATGTTTGGGCATGATTGCTAGTCCTGCCCAAGTGGAAAGGGCAGGGGAATATACTTCATCGTAGTGCACAATAAAGGTTTGTTTATCAGGGGTTTCAAAGGAGATAACCTTGGCGTAGTCAGATTTATAAGCACTTTGAGTATGCTCATCTTGAATCAATGCCAATGTGAAAGCGCAGTCTTCTGATGTGAATGCTTGCCCATCGCTCCATGCAATATGAGGGCGAAGATGAAAGGTGATGCTAAGCCCATCTTTGGAAACTTCCCACGATTGGGCAAGTTGCCCAGTAATATTTAAATTTTTATCAAATTTTAACAGAGGTTGGTATAACCAGCCTGCAATTTCATGGCTAGCACTATCACCTGCAATCATGGGGATTAGCGTTGAAGCATCACCAATGGATGCTGTAATAAGGCGATCACCAAAAGCTGGGCTGTTATCGCTTATGCTATTATAAGAGACATTTGATTGTGTGTTGGATTCAGATGAGCAAGCCGTGAGCAATCCAAGTAGCACGAGAATAAAACATGGGCGAATTAAATACGGGCGAGAATCCATAGTCTATCTCCAGGGCGAATGATTGAATTTTTGGATAGTTGGTTGGCACGGGAAATAGCGTGTGTTGATGTTCCAAAGCGTCTGGAGATACTCCATAAAGAATCACCTTTATGCACTTTATAACGAATACGACGACCTTGAGATAACAATGGGTTGCTTGCCGCTGTAGCGCGCGCGAAAGAATAGGCTGGTACGGTGACAGAGCTGCCAATTTTTAAGTTGCGTGAAAGTTTGGGATTAAGTTTGTGGAGGTGGGCAACATTGGTGTGATGTTGGTGTGCTAATTTCCACAATGAATCACCCGATCGAACCTTGATTTGAATGTTTTTGGGGCGATGGAAATCTTGTTGATTTTGCAATGATAGAAGATTTTCTTCAGGGGCATGGATGGTAATATCATGGCGCAAATATTGGCTGTAATGCAAGCCTGGGTTGAGCTGGAAGAAAAGTAGGTTTGGTAGTTTGGATGAGTTTGCCAATTGTTTGAGGTCAACAGGTGCCGAAAGGGTGATAGCTTGTGTTTGAATCGCCTCTGGGAAGCTTATGGCTTGCATTTTGAATAATGCAGTAAGCCCAATAATTTGCCGTACATAATTGCGTGTTTCTATCGGTACAGGCATGTTTTCTAGGCCGTCATGCAATGTCCAAGCTTGCTTTTTTAAACGCTTAGAAAGCCCGTAAGGCCCCATATTATATGCGGCAAATGCCAGTGGCCAATTGCCAAAACGTTTGTATTGGGTTTGTAAATATGTGACCGCAGCGCGGGTTGATTGCTCGACGTTACGGCGACCATCTTTGTAAGGGTTCTTTTTAATGCCAAGGTGTGTTGCAGTGCCAGGCATAAGCTGCCATAACCCCATCGCGCCCGTGCGAGACAATGCGTATGGTTGGTAACCTGACTCTACAATGGGAATTAACTGCAATGCAAGCGGGGCATCCATGCTTTTTAATGTGTCGATGAGACGTTGGCGCACAAAGATTGAGCGCTTCATGATGCGTGGCCAGTGTGGAAGAATATGTTTTTTCGCTGAGGCTTGAGCGCGGGCAATATCTTGAGGTAGCAAGCCTTGTAAGAATATATCTTGTGATATGCTGGTTGTATGCTGCTCTACACTTTTAACTTGGATTGTCAGGGGAATAAGTGGTTTTTCCAAGTTGCTGGTCATGGCTGATGATATGGGTTTTAGGGGTTGTGAGCAGGCAGCAAGTGTTAGCAGTATGGAAATGCAATATAATGTAGGCAGAGACATTCTTTGAGTGGACATTGCGACAGGCTAACGGCTTATTTTGTAAAGCCTATGATTTGTTTTATGTTTTTATGTGATGGCTGCTGATGAAATATTATTCTCTTTTCTAACCCGAACTATTTATGAATACTGCTGCGTCCTCGCTGGTTCATTTGTCCGCAACGAATTTTTTCTATGATCGCCCGTAAGCATAGCTACGGTCTCAATCTAAAAAATCCGTTGCAAACAAATGTCCTGCGCGATCACCACACCGATTCATGAATAGTTCGGGCTAAAAATACGAAAGCATAAATGTATAGCTATAGAATCAATATTTTATTTTTTGAATCAAAGTTGTTGGCGTACTTATGGGCTTGATTTTAGAGGGTTATAGCATTATGTTTACGTGCGTAATCAAGTCTTTTTCTCATGGGGATTCAGGTTTTATATGTTATTAGCGCAACAGCGGCATTTGGTGGAAAGTGGAGTAGTCTCTCAAGAACAAGTTGATGATGCTTTGCAAATGCAAGGAACTGAGAAAAAAGGCTTGTTGTTTTCTTTGCTTGCCGTTGATGGTGTTGATGCAGATGCAGTGCTACGAACGCTTGCGCGTATTTATAAAGTGCCCTATTTGGATGTTTCTGGCTTTAAGCCCAGTGATAAAATTTTAAAGAAGTGCCCTGAAAAACTTTGTTTGGACTTCGGCTTTGTGCCTGTGGATGAGCAAGATGGTGAGCTTGTTATAGCCATGGGTAACCCCATGGATTTTTCTTCTTTGGATGCTTTGCAATTTAAACTGGGCGGGCGTGTTCGCGTGATTTTTGCGCGCCCAGATGTTATTCAAAAGAAGGTTCGAGAGCTGTATCAAGGTGATGCTGCCTTTGAAGAGGCGATGTCCAGTTTAGAAGATAGTAGCAATTTAGCAGTCGCGGCTGAAGAGAAAGAAGATAATACAGATATTGATGCCCTGAAAAAGGGTGCTGCGGACTCACCGATTATTAAACTGGTGAATGGTATTATGGTTCAGGCGATGAAGATGGGTGCATCGGATATTCATATTGAAGCAGGTGAGCGGGAGAGTGTGGTTCGCATGCGTGTGGATGGTCGCTTGCGCATGGCATTGAAATTCCCTGTAAAAGCGCACCCTTTGGTGCTATCACGTATTAAAATCATATCAAACCTGGATATTTCTAATACACGAACACCGCAAGATGGTCGTACACGCGTAAAGTTATGGGGCAAGAGCTTTGATATACGTGTATCAACGTTGCCGTCGATGCATGGTGAGAAGGCTGTACTTCGTATTTTGGATAAAAGCGGCTTATCATTGGACTTGGACGTTTTAGGCTTTGAAGCATTGGCTGATAAGCGTGTGCGCGAATGTATTGCTAGACCGACAGGCGCAGTTTTGGTGACAGGGCCGACTGGTTCGGGAAAAACAACCACGCTTTATTCATTTTTACACCATATCAACGATGCAGAAAGCAATTTGATTACCGTGGAAGACCCTGTTGAATTTCAATTAAAGGGCATCAATCAGGTACAGGTGAATCCGAAAGCAGGCATGACATTTGCTGCTGCTTTGCGGTCTATTTTACGACAAGATCCTGATGTTGTCATGGTTGGCGAAATTCGCGATGAGGAAACTGCTGAAATCGCTTTGCATGCAGCCCAAACAGGGCACCTGGTGCTTTCAACACTGCATACCAATGATGCCCCTTCAACGGTTTCGCGACTCATTGAAATGGGCATCGAAGCGCCCATGTTGGCGGGCTCTTTAAATATGATTGTAGCGCAACGTTTGGCGCGGCGTTTGTGCCCCAAGTGCAAAAAGAAGGCGCGACCAGACAAAGCTTTTTGTGAACGTTTTGGCGTGCCTGAGAGTTTAGAATTTTACGAGCCAGTTGGTTGTACAGCCTGTATGAATATTGGTTATAAAGGTCGTTTGGGTGTGCATGAAGTTTTATATGTGAACGATCGTATGCGGGCTTTAATTGCGCGTGGCACGTCGGATCATGAGTTGATGCAAGCCGCGCGTGAAGATGGCATGTTTTGTTTGTTTGAAGATGGCTTGAATAAGGCGTTGGCAGGTATTACCAGTATTGCTGAGGTTGTGCGAAATTCCTCCCCGCCAGAAGAGTTTAATCTTCATGAATGCCTTCGCGAAGATGGTGTTTTGATGTCTTTGGGYGAGARAATGAARCAGCGRGATGTRGCGCGTACAACRGCATCRGMAGGYTCGGRTAARCAAACRATATTGGTTGTWGATGATTCRAAAAGTATTCGKAATYTKGTRAARTTYGTMTTGCAGTCGGAYGGTTTTGAAGTGCTTGAGGCKGATGATGGWCAGCAAGGCTGGGATGTTTTACAGCGATTATCCTCTTCCATTCATTTGGTGGTTACTGATTATGAAATGCCCAATATGTCTGGTTTGGAGTTTGTGAAAAAAGTGCGTGATAACCGTCTTTTTGATGGTATTCCTTTAATTCTTTTAACATCACGTAAGGATGAGGATGATGAAGTGTTTGGGCTTGAGTCTGGGGCAGATGATTATATTGGTAAACCTGTAGAGCCTATGAARTTACAAGYRCGGGTRCGTAAARTKCTYRYGATGTATGCACGTATYAGTGCTGCGGCTCAAGGNGGGGAGNNAGTSATGCAGGAAGATGAGARAATGGAAGYAGGCATAACACCTGAARTRYTRGAMGGTGMAGCNNNAAKGCATGAAATGGAYGTYTCYTATGTTGAGTTGATGCAGCTTAGTATCGCTGGTGAACTGGTATTGATTTCAGTGTCAGAAGTGTCAGAAGTTGTTCGTTTGCAGCCATTAAGTTTGGTACCGATGGCCCCAGATCACCTACTGGGTGTCTGTAATGTTCATGGCCAGATATTGTGTGTGGTTGACCCGTGTCGTGTGATGCACCTTGAAGGTAAGGCTGCTGCTGATAGTTCAGCAAGCCGTTTTGTGAGTTTAAGGCATGAGGTTATGAATTTAGCTTTGCGCGTGGACGCAGTCGCCGAATTATTTCGTGTTCAGGAAAGTGAATTTTTAGCACTAACGGATGATTCAAATGTATTCTTTCGAGGTACTATAACCATTGAGGGTTGTGGATACYGCGTCATAGATACAGCCGCACTGTTTGCGTAAGGTGTTGCTGCTTGTGGTTGTTGATTAAAGTTGTAAAGCATGCATTATACAGTACCAATTAGTGTTTGTGTGAAGCTGTAGTAATGAGAAAACAAGAAAGTTTGTGGAGAGGGTTATGGTAGATAAAAAGAAACGTGAAGTGAAAAGTATCCGGCAGCTGGCGCAGCGTAATATTGTTRTTTCTGTGATTTTGTTTGCTGTACTRATYGGCACGGTGTTTGTGGCGTTTAATCGCGCGGGTGACGGTGTGAGCGAGCTTTCTAAGCTTTACGGACAACAAACAACACTGGAACGTTTTAAAGGCTCCTTACCCAATGTCCTTTTACCCTTGAATGACTTCACACTCACTGGCAATAAATTGGATATTGAAAAAATTAAGACGGCATCAGATGATTTTTTACGCCTTTATGGGCAGGTGAGTCAACTTTCCTCTTTGCATAAAGAAGATGTAAAGCAGTTGACTGAAGTGCATGATTTAATGCGGGAAGTTATTAAAATTGCAGAAGATATTACCAGCGGTAAGATTCCAGCAGAGATGGCAAGTAATGTGACAGTTGTGGCTCAAAGTTTGGTCTTTGTGGCACAGGGAAAATTGAATACTGTGGCATCGCGTTTGGCGATACAATTGGATTCAGAGCGTCAAGGCAAAGAAGATCAGCTTGCCACATACTCACTTATTAATGTGGCAATCATTGTGTTTATTGTGATTGTGATGGCATTCTTTAACCGAAGTTTTGTAACCAAYATTTCAGGYACGATTTCTGARATGGCAAAAGGTGTGACRGGYGTGTCRGATGAAATTTTGAGTGCGGCGGATCATCAGGCAACGGCTTCRAATACYCAGGCKATGTCGGTGGCAGGGATTACRGAAGAGCTGGAAGAYATGTCTGGTGCSGCCAAGAAAATTGCGGTCACAGCGGCAAGTGTGGAGCGTATTGCRAYRGCAACAGCAACATCGGCACAAGCTGGTTCTGARGCGGTGAATGAAGCSATTGGTTATATGGATAGRATTCGTCAGGAAGTGACKACGATTGCTGAGAAAGTGACKGATGCAGGTCGTAAAGCAGAGCAAATTCTTGRTTCGATTAGYKCSATTCAAGAAATTGCTGATGAAACCCATTTGTTAGCATTGAATGCATCGATTGAATCTGCAGCAGCAGGCGAATTTGGCAAACGATTTGCGGTTGTGGCGGGTGAAGTACGTCGATTATCTGAACGTGCAAGACAATTTACAGAAGAAATTCAAACTGTGGTGAATGATGTGCATGTTTCGACACAGGAATCGATTGAGGTGACACGCTCTGGTCTTGAAGAAGTGGAAAAAGGCGTGAAAATTGCCGAGCGTGCCAGTGAAGCTTTGGGCAAAATGCAGACGATGTCTGAGAAAACCAGCCAAGCTGTGCGTACCATTGCACAAGCGACAGGGCGACAAGATGAAAGCTCGCAAGAGTTTGTATTAACCATGCGTCAAATCTCTGACTTGTTGAAAGATTCAGCAACTCAGATGCAGAAGTCGCGTGATGCCTCATATCGCTTGAATGATGTGGCAGCAGATCTTCAGAAGTTAATCTAGTTAGGGCAGAGAGTTTTTCTTGGCTGATTTCGACCTATCCAATTTTTTAGCCTCTTTTTTTGATGAGGCTCGTGARCGTYTAAACTCGATGAATCAGGGGCTTGTAGCTTTTGAGTCRRACAGTTTRGATGCAGAGGGTTTGATYGCYCTGCGTCGTGATGCCCATACCATTAAAGGTTCAGCGTTRATGCTGGGTGTGAGTGATATTGGYGGCGTTGCACAYCTGTTTGAAGATGCGATGGAACAACTGATTGAAAATCCAACATGGCGCAGACCTGCCATGACACAATTTTTGTATGATTTGCACGATGTGCTTGATACACGTTTGCAAGATCCCGAGAGCCAAGCAAACATTGATCTTGAGCCTCTGCGTGTAAAATATAATGCTTTATTAGAGCGTGTGAAAGAGCAAGAATTGTTGGATGGATCAAGCGACGTTTTTGAAGCAAACGAAGCAGTCTTGGATGATGAATCAGATATYATTGAAATTGATTTGGATGCTGTTGTAGCGGGTGAGGCAGAGGCAGCAATACCTGTACAAGACTTTACAGGCTTGATTGGTGCCGATGAAGCTGATTCATGGAAGGCACAGCGTGCCATGCAGCAGCTAGAAGATAAATCTGTGGAAGAAGARGTGGACGAAGCACTTGATCTGGGCATGRATGCATTGCCAGATGAGCCAGTAGAAAGCATCGAAGATAGCGAAGTTGAAAGGTTTGTATCAGAGCTTACAAGCGGTATTGAATACGACGAAGACAGTGCGCTACAGGAAAGTCAGCTCACGCCATTGCCAGAAAATGTATTTTCTGATGTTGATACGTATCGCCCTGATATTGCYAAAATTGAAATGAAAACGAYAGCCCAGCGCCGTAGCTCGGGTCGTTTTTTGCGGGTGGATGCTGAACGCCTTGAAAATCTTTCTAACCAAGTGATTGAATTAAGTACGGATCAATCACGTGGTGGTGATTTTGAAAGTACTGTTTTGGATATGGCTTCAGAATTAAGAGGGTTGCAGCGGGAATGGCGTTATTTATCGAAGTCTTTTGCTGATTCTGATGCCAACAAACGTGAAGCCTTGATACATTCCTTAGAACGTGGTTTTGAAAGTCAAATTCGCAAGATGAGACGCTTTACTGAAGAATTAAGTGTTTCAAAACAACGYACGGGTTTGATACATAAGGATTTGCGCGACCAAGTATTGTCGTTGATGTTACGACCTTTGGATAGTATTTTCTCAACCTTCCCGCGYGCTGTTCGTGATGTGGCRGTKCGYCTAAATAAACAGGCWCGRTTGGTGATTGGTGGYAAAACACTRGAGATGGATCAAGGCGTAGCAGARTCGTTGGTTGAGCCTTTGGTTCACTTRYTGAAYAATGCAGTTGCACATGGTATTGAATCGCCTGAAGAGCGCAAAGCCTTGGGCAAACCAGAAGAGGGTCAGGTTGCAGTGATTGCCCGYTTAAGTGGCAGTGAAGTRCGCATTGAAGTGGTGGATGATGGACARGGKCTTGATRTTGATAGAATYARGGAAGTGGCAGTAGAGCGTGGTGTMACCACACARTTTGAGGCAGACAACATGGAYTCTGCTGAAATACTTGAAATGATTTTCCGCCCTGGATTTTCAACGAAAAAAGAAGTCGATGCGACATCGGGTCGTGGTATTGGCATGAATGTAGTGCAAGATACAATACGCCGTTTGACGGGTTCGATTCGTATTCATACTGAAAAAAATCAGGGCACCCGTTTTGTCTTGTCTCTGCCTGTCAGTATTGCTGTGCAACAGGCATTGATGTTTCGTATGGGTAATGTGCGTTTTGGTATGTTAACGCACATGGTTGAGCAGGCATTACCATTGAATAAGCAGGTGCTGAAGTCGGGAGCTGGTGATAAAAAGTTTATCATGTATGGCAAGCACCAAGTGCCTATTGTGGATATGCGGCGCATGTTGAGCGGTGAAGGAGCCAATGCTGTATTGTCAAAGACCCCCAACGTGCTTATTGCTGAACATATTGAAGGTTATGTGGGTATTGTGGTGGATGAGTTAATGAGCGATATTGAGGTTGTGGTGAGAAATCTCGACCCCTATATTAAACGTTATCAACCCCAAGGCCTGATGGGTAATACCATTGCCGATGATGGTTCTGTTGTGATGTTGTTAGAGCCTTATGGCATTAAAGAAATGGGGCGTACCGCACCAGATAACACGATTGAGATTGATGTAAGTGAAGAGGATAAAATTCATCGCAAGATATTACTCGTGGAAGATTCTCTTATCGCACGTGAAGTCGAGAAAAGTATTTTTGAAAGCATTGGTTTTACCGTAGATACAGCTATTGACGGTCTTGATGCTCTTGAGAAGCTAGAAACTGGATCATACGACATGGTTGTAACAGATTTGGAAATGCCGCGTTTGGATGGTTTTGGTTTGGTGCGTCGTATTCGCAATCAATCCAAGTATGAGGATTTGCCGTTGATGATCATTTCAACACGTGAAAGTGCGGAAGATCGCATGCGTGCTATGGAATCAGGTGCAGACACGTATATGGTTAAGCAGCATCTAAGTGGCGATGAAATTCTAAAGAATGTACAGGCGTTATTGGGCTCTGTGAGCCTTTCTGACTAAGCAGTTAGTTTTTTTATTCTTATCGGGGTATTGATATGGCTGTGGTGAGTTTTCCAGAGCCTGCATTAGCCAATGCGGATGGTTTGTTGGCTATCGGTGGCGATTTATTACTGCCTACGTTGTTAAAGGCATATGCGCAGGGTTGCTTTCCGTGGTATTCAGAAGATCAGCCTATTCTTTGGTGGTCACCCGATCCTCGTATGGTACTTCTGTTGGATGACTTTTATTGCTCGCAACGTCTTGCTCGGCGTTTAAAACAAAAACGCTACCGTTTTTCATGGGATGAAAATTTTTCACAGGTTATAAACCAATGCAAAGAGGTACATAGAAAAGGTGGTACATGGTTGTTGCCTGATATGATTACAGCCTATCAAGCACTGCACCAAGCGGCTTATGCCCACTCTGTAGAGGTATGGGAAGGCGAGTTGCTTATTGGTGGCTTGTATGGGGTATTATTGGATCAGGTATTTTTTGCTGAATCCATGTTTTCTATCAAACGCGATGCCTCCAAAATGGCATTGGCGATGTTGATGGAGCGTGGCAAGCGTGAGGGTTGGAAGTGCATTGATTGTCAGTTTTATACGGATCACTTATCCAGTCTTGGAGCAAAGGAAATACCTCGAACTCAGTTTCTTGAGCTCATACGCAACTGACGTGTAAAAAACCAAATCAACTTTCTTCTTGAGGCTTCTGATTGTTAAGCTCAAGCCATGCATTGCGTAAATATTCATAGCCAGACCACAGTGTTAATACGGCGGCTAACCATAGTAGTACAAGCCCTGCCTGATGAAAATCAAAATCCATAATTTCGACATGTAAAAATAAAGCTTCAATAGCAAATAGCTGCATAGCAGTTTTCCACTTGCCCATTTGTGAGACATGTACAACCTTTGAACTCTCAGCAAGCCATTCGCGCAAAGCGCCAATGGTGATTTCTCTACCAATAATGATAACAGCAAGAATAGCTGGTGCGTAGCCACCTTCGACAAGCAGAACCAGCGATGTGGCAACCAGAAGTTTATCAGCAACAGGGTCTAAAAAACGTCCGAATGCAGTGACTTCATTGCGATTGCGAGCCAGATAACCATCAAGCCAATCGGTGAAACCAGCCAAAGCAAAAATAAATGCCGTGGTATAATAGTTCCAAGGATCGGGTGTAAAATAAAATGCGACAATGAGAAGCGGAATGAGAGCGACGCGTGCGACGGTGAGTTGGTTGGATAGAGTCCATTGCATAGTGGCTTTATCCCTGAAATGACCCTTAAGGTAAAGCATTTTTTATCATTGAGTGGTTTTCTGGATGCCTATGTGGCTTAACTCCTTATTGTTTAAGGATTTATTTATTTATGCACAAAACCTGTGGATAACTTGGTGGATAAGTATTGTGGAATTGCTGTAAATTCATGTTATTTTAACTTTTGTTGTTCATGCCTGTTTAATAGGCATGTAAATTAAACTGTTTTATAACAATGGGTTATGATTTTATTAAGGTGTATGATGTGCTGCTTTAGTCTTCTTTTTAGCATCCTTGTGAAAGGCATTGTATACGGTGGATAAGTTTTAGGAAATGCTTATATTTATCTCTCTTAAAGCCTCATAGGTCACAATAGAACATGCCGAGGACAGGTTCAGGGAGCGTACTGGCGCATCACTGCGCATGGGTATTTTGATGCTGGATAAGGTGTCTAAAATATGGCTGGGTAGTCCTCGGCTTTCAGGTCCGAACACAAGTACATCACCAGCTTTGAATGTAACATCCCAAATCGTATCTGTGGCTTTGGTGCTAAGTGCGTACCATGCCCCTTCAGCTTGAATGTTTTCACGCAATTGAGACCAATCATCATATTCTTTAACGTCTAACCATTCCCAATAATCGAGTCCAGCGCGGCGTAGCTGCTTGTCTGAAATTTCAAAACCCAATGGGTGAACAAGGTGCAGCATGCAACCTGTGCAGGCACATAAGCGTGCAATATTGCCTGTATTGGGAGGTATTTCAGGCTCGAATAAAACAATGTGCAGTGGGGGAGGGCTATTTTTTTGCATATAAATGGTCTTAAATACGCTGTGCCAATGAGGTCATCATTTTGGATGTTAAACCCATCACAGTATTGATTGCTTTTGGTAGTGTGGCAGCACCTAAATCTTCCGCCAAGGTGGCATGACCAAGCTCATCTTCACGCATTTGAGTGACAATAGCACGGCTTCGCTCATCGTGTTTTGGTAAGGCTTGTAAATGGCTATCCAAATGGCGGACAACCTGATGTTCTGTTTCAGCCAAAAAGCCCAAGTTCCAACGATCACCCGCAATACCCGCAGCGATACCAATGGCAAATGAACCTGCATACCACAAAGGATCYAGYTTGGATGGTTTGGCTCCCAATTCATCCAAGCGGGTGCGRCACCAGTTTAGRTGATCGCTTTCTTCGATAGAGGCATGTTTGAGCTGATCGCGAATAGATGGGTCACGCGCAGTAATGCTTTGTCCTTGATACAACGCTTGGGCAGCCATTTCTCCAGCATGATTGACGCGCATCAAGCCCGCAGCTTKGTGTTTTTCTTCATCGGATAACTGATCTGTAGCGCTATCTGCTGCTGGGTAAGTGCGTTGGCTAACCTGACGGCAAAAAATGTTATTTAAAGCTTGATCAATATGCCCAATCAAATGATCGGCGAGTGTGTTGTTTCTAAAAGGTTTTGTAGRCATGATTTAAGCCTCTGAGGAAGATCTATCGTGTGATGTTGTTTGATACAGCGCATTAATACGGCGAATCATTTGTGKCAATATGTTCATATGCTGATGGTTTAGTCGCATGCGCAACCTTGGTAGGTGGCTGAAACATGCATCATCGTTGTGTGGCCAGTCAAAGACCTGCTCAATAGAACCTTCATGCAAGGTATCGGAGAACTCAGCATTGAGGCGTTCCAGCGCATCGTGTGCCAGTGGGTTTAAAAGGCGCAATAATATCCAATGCCCSACATAACGAAAACTATGATAATTGRTGTAAAAATCACGGATATGTGTKGTTGCAGCYTCAATRGAATCGGTRTGAAARAGTAAATCTTTGTCYTGTGGGCTWATCAAACCATCATGGGTTARACGRCGTATCCATGASCGAATAAAKGGYCCCCARAAATCATCACCRGGCGCTTCGAGCAATACCACRGGRATGGGTGGGTTACGCCCTGTTTGTAGCAGTGTCAGRGTCTCAAAACCTTCATCCAATGTTCCRAAACCRCCTGGTGTTAGTACYACAGCATCACTTTCTTTCAAAAARAACRGTTTRCGGGTGAAAAAATATTGGCAATCAAAGTGGCGGGATGTGCCATCGACGATATGGTTGGGATGTTGCTCCATAGGTAAATTAATACCAATACCAAACGAGCGCTCTGCACCAGCACCCTCATTGGCAGCTTGCATCATGCCCGGGCCAGCGCCTGTAATGACCATAAAACCTTCATCACTGATGGCTTTGGCAAAGTCGCGGGTTTGAATATAACGCGGTTCATCCTCGGTTGTGCGTGCTGAGCCAAAGATGCTAACTTTTCGCCATGCTTGATAAGGGCGGAATATTTCCAAACCCAGACGCATTTCTTTGAGTACCCTAGCCATCATTTTCAAATCACTTTGTGAATGGTTGCCTCGTAAAAGCCTTAAGGTTTCTGTTAAAATGTTTTGTTTGAATACTTTATCTTCTTTAAGAGCTGAGAAAAGTTCGTGTAAAAAGCCTTGAATTTCTTCTTGAGCGTCAGTGTTTTTATCTGTCATCGCGTGCCTCAATAACCAAATCAATGCGGCGATTCATTTCGCGACCTTTGGCGAAATCATTGCTGGCAATGGGGCGTACTTCRCCATAACCCARTGCTTTCATAGCACYRGCATCKGCACCTGCKGCGGCAAGGAAATCGCGTACAGMTTCAGCACGTTTTAATGATAGACGTTGGTTGGCTTTAAGCTCACCYTGATCATCGGTATGCCCTTCAATGCGAAAGTTGCGATCRCCRTAWATATCCAAAACATCTTTTACACGGCTTAACAAATCAAAATAGGCGGCATCAATCTTACTACTGCCAGGAGAAAATTTAAGACTGGATAAGCGTAAAACAAGTGAGCCATCCAAGTTGGCAATAATATTTACGCCATGCTTGGGAAACAGAGCCTGAATACGTTTTTGCCTTTTTGTTTCAAATGTCTCACGCTCAAGCTTGGCTCGAAATGCTTCTTTCATATTACTGAGTTGGTCATCATGCTCATGGGTCAGCGAGCTGCGTTGTTGCTCCAAAGCTTTGGCTAGATTCGCCTCATCGTTACTTTTGAGTTGTGAAAGTTTTTGTTGGAATGTTGTTTTTGTTTGTTGCAAACGTGTTTGTAGTTGTTCAATCGCCCGAATAAGCTCATTCAGGCTTATATCATCGTGATGCAAGGCAAGCTTTAGACTTGCTGCAATGTCTTGTCGTTGTTGTCGTGCTTGCAACCATAACATTTCATGGCTGCCTTTATCACGTCGCCACATTTTAACATGACTGCTTATTTCTAATGCCTGCTCAGCAAGCTCAAGTGCCCTAGCAGGATGCTTTGGAAGTTGGTTGTTGATGCCATCACGGTATAATTTTAATGTTGAAAAGGCTTGTTTGGCTTTTTCATAGGTGGTTGGGGCATAATATTTGGCGTTTTTCGAGGATGCGCGGGATAATACACTGCCCGTTGCACCAATCAGTGTGGGTAAAGCTGCATTCAGGGCTTGTTTGAATGCAGTGCTTGCAGCACTTGCGGCTTGTTGACTGATATTTAATTTTCCAGCTTCTGCCGCACGAATGACCTCTTTTAATGATTGATTGCCATCTTGTAATAATAAATTTGGATTTGGATCTTTGAGTGGGTTGTTATCGTGAGGAAGCTTTTTGATGACCTCTTGGGTGGCTTGTTGCAGGCTGAGTAGGTCTTTAAACTTTTCCTGAAAATGTTTGGCATTGGCTTTTGCCTCTTGCAGCGTACTTTGAGCCTTGCGTAATGCTGTTTGTGTTGCTTTTTGATTTTCATCTTCCTTGGCTAACATAGCCGCACCCAAATAGGCCTCTACACGCGTCAGTGTTGTTTCGGCATATATGGCATCGCTGCTTTTTTTGAAGTGATTTAACTGCTGTTGCAGCGATTCAATAGTATTTTTACTCGGCGTGTCTTCAGCCAAGCTATTTTCAGCAAGCGCATGGGTAGAAATGAGCAGGGAGAACGATAAGAATAAATACTTAAGCAAGGTTTAACATCCTTTCAAGCGAGAGTTTTGCCCAACGTTTGTGCGATGTTGGCACAATAATTTGATTATCATGATTGCCATCACGAATCGCCAATAATGTAGCATATAAATGTTGTGGATCAGTGCGAAACATGGTGGAACACATGCAAACCATCGGCGATAAAAACCAAATGGGTTTGTCGGGGTGTTGAATGCGCAAGCGATTGACCAAGTTTAATTCTGTGGCAATGGCGAATTTACTGCCTACATCAGCAGCCCGAACATATTGAATAATGGCTTCGGTTGAACCAACAAAATCAGCTGTTTCACAGACTTCACGTGAGCATTCGGGATGCGCTAAAATTTGAATGCAAGCATGATTTTTTCGCATGGTAACGGCATGTTCAGCTTTGAAAAGTTGGTGCACTGAGCAGAAACCTTTCCATAAAATAAGTTTGGCATGCTCAATGGCTGCGGGTGTATTGCCACCCAAAGGCTGGAACGGATCCCAAACTATCATATCTTCTTCGGCAATGCCCATAGCAAGGGCGGTATTTTCACCCAAATGTTGATCAGGAAAGAAAAGAATTTTCTCACGGTTATTCCAAGACCATTCAAGCACTTTTTGCGCATTGGATGAGGTGCAAACAATGCCGCCATGCTCACCACAAAATGATTTTAGTGCGGCTGTAGAGTTGATATAGGTGACAGGCGTGACACAAGCATCAGGTTGAATGACTGTAGCAAGCTCCTGCCAGCATTTTGAGACTTGCACATCATTTGCCATGTCTGCCATGGAGCAACCCGCAGCAAGGTCGGGTAAAAATACAGCTTGCTCATCGGATGTCAGAATATCAGCCGTTTCAGCCATAAAATGCACGCCGCAAAAAATAATATTTGCAGCATCGGCACAGGCAGCTTGCTGGGAAAGCTTGAGTGAGTCACCTGATACATCCGCGAATTCAAAGACCTCTTCACGTTGATAATGATGACCAAGAATCAAGACTTGATCACCTAGTTCAGCTTTTAGTGCGTGAATATTTTTAATAATATCTTGTTCAGGGGTATCGTATAACTGCTTCAGCAGTGTTTGAGTGCTCATAGGCAAATTGTTGTGTCGTGGCTTGGTGATGTCAATGTAAACGATGGGCGATGTTCGAAATTATTGAATGGATGGGAGGTAACTATGAATTGTTCTACAGTGGGTGCCTTGGGGGTTGAAAAGGTGTTTTTAAGTGCTGGAAATACGGTTTATTTTGATATGAATTGAGGAGAATCAATATGTTAGCTTGGTCTGATCACTCCCAACTAAGTCCTCTTGTTGAGCGAAAGCTCCAGATTTTTTTTCATTTCCCCTTGACTTTTCGGGGGGGGGTGTTCTATGGTTATATTCACGTCTTGAGGGGGACTTGCCATGTTACGCGTTTTATCTATTTCTATTTTGTTATCATTTTTATTAGCGACACCCGCACTTGCCGCAGGCAGTGATGAAGGCTTTATATCAAAATCATGGCATAGCATTACGTCTTATTTTAGTGATGGAAAAGAAAGTCACAGTGCTGATGCTTCGGATGATGACGAAGTTGATGATGATGGACC
>NVTQ01000021.1 GCA_002401635.1 Pseudomonadota bacterium | reverse complement strand
TCGATTGAGACCGTAGCTATGCTTACGGACGATTGAGAAAAGATTCGTTACGGACAAATGAACCAGCGAGGGCGCAGCAGTATTCATGAATAATTCGGGTTGATGCATAAATAAGTTTTAGCGTAGACTTTGTATGTTTTTGTTTTATGCTTCGGCATGTTTTAAGGTGCCTGATGGTTTTTCGACCAAAAGGTGAAACGGGAAGTTCGGTGAGATAATTATCTAGTCCGACGCAGCCCCCGCTACTGTAAGCCTGACAATTCTGTTTGTACGTCACTGGAACAAATGTTCTGGGAAGACATAAACAGAGGAGGATGACGGCAAGCCAGGAGACCGGCCTTGAAGCAAGCTTATTCAAATAGGATAAGCATGCGAATGCACTTCGGGGTGAAGGCGTATGTCGAAAAGTGCGCAAAAACTTTTTACCTTCACTTTTTCTACATATCAATAGCTCCTTTGTACATCGTGTATTTTTAAATGCGCGGGTGGGCGCTGGTGATAAGATGTTGATTAAAAACAAATGGCTTATGCTATTTTTATTATTGAGTTTTGGCGGGACAGCATGGGCGAGTGATGGCACAGGTATCACCACTGAAATGGTGTATGTGGGCGAAAGTGTCAGCAATATAAGTGGCGGCTTGAAAAAAGGCTCGTCCTATTTAAGCACAGCTGACTTGGTGGTTAGTATTGATACTGCACAAGCAGGATGGTGGCAAGATGGGGCATGGTTTGTCGAATTCTTAAGCAATCAAGGCTTAGACCCCTCAAGGTTTATTGGTGATGTGCAAACGGCATCGAATATTGGCGATGGTAATCGCACGCGTTTACAGCAGTTTTGGTATCAACATGAGTTGGATAATCATGTGTCTATTTTGTTGGGTGTACACGATTTAAACTCAGAGTTTTATGTATCAGAATATGGTTCATGGTTTTTAAACTCCTCTTTTGGTATCGGGTCTGAAATATCAGGCAATGTGGGCATATCCTTGTGGCCAGAGGCAGGCTGGGCAGCTCGCTTGAATATGCATGGTGAACATGCTTATTTGCGTGCAGGAGTTTATGATGGCAACCCCACAACACGCGGAATTGATGTTGCAAAAGAAGGGCTGATGTTCATTACTGAAACAGGATTTTTGCAAGGGGTCTCGGCATATAAACTGGGCGCATGGACGCATACTGCGGAAAAAACTGCGCCTGACGGTAGGGTGTATAAGTCGAACTATGGTATATATGCCGTGGTTGACCAAGCTATTAATGATGGTGTGGCGGTGTTTATGCAGCTTGGCTTAACACCATCTGATCGCAATGACATTAGTAGTTATTTGGGTCTGGGCTTGCATTTACATGGGATTGTTCCAAGCCGTCAGCAAGATGTGTTTGGTATAGCAGTGGCGCGGGCAGGGTTTAGCGGCTTAAATAAACGTATGAACAATTTAACGGCTGCTGAAACAGCGCTTGAAATCGCCTACTATATGCCAGTGACTAAATATATTTCAATTCACCCTGCATTCCAGTGGATTCAACACCCCAGCGGCGATAAAGCATTGCGTACAGCGCAAGTTGCAATGTTGCGCATGGAAATTCATTTGCCATGATATTAAATTCAGATGGTTATTTGGTTGCAGGTACACAGTCAGGCTGTGGTAAAACCACGGCGACCCTTGCCTTGATGCAGCATTTAAGGGCAAGCGGTAAAACGGTTGCGCCGTTTAAGTCTGGGCCTGATTTTTTGGATCCTATGTGGCATGAAAAGGCATGTGCGCGCACTTCATACAATATCGACACGCGCATGGTAGGCGTGGCTTTAAGCAGGCAACTATTGGCTAGCAAAAGCCAAGGTGCAGACATCACCATCATCGAAGGTGTGATGGGTTTGTTTGATGGTTTAAAGGGTGTGGGCGGTGTGGGTTCAAGTGCTGATTTAGCCAAGCAATTGGAGCTTCCCGTGTTGCTTGTGGTGTCTGCTAAAGGCATGAGTGGTTCGCTGGTTGCTTTGGTGGAGGGCTTTAAGGCACGGGCAGATGGCATGGGCATCACTATTATAGGTGTGATCGCCAACCATGTGGGTAGTGAAAATCATGCCAAAATCTTGCGTGAGTTATTGGTGGAATTTAATTTACCACCATTGGTGGCATGGCTGGATAAAGATGCGCCACAACTACCTGAGCGGCATTTGGGTTTGAAAATGCCCAATGAATYGGACTTGCCTAATTTTTCAGATGCGTTGCATGTTGAAATAGACTTCACCACAAAGACCACGAAGTATACGAAGGATATTGAAAATCCTCTGCGTTTCTCCGCGCCTGAAACTGAATTGTTAAGGGGTAAAACCATTGCCATAGCGAAAGATAAGGCATGCTGTTTTATTTATCCTGTCAATATTGAATGGCTGGAAAGCCAAGGGGCAGAAGTGGTATATTTTTCACCTTTAGCAGGCGAAAAAGTACCTGATGCCGACGCGTTGTGGTTGCCGGGAGGGTATCCCGAATTGCACTTGAATATTTTGGAGCAGTCCAATACTTGGAATTCACTGTGTGATTTTATTGAAAGCGGTAAACCTGTGCTTGCTGAGTGTGGTGGCATGATGCTGCTGGGGCAAAGTATTACAGATAAAGCAGGTGGAACAGCGCAAATGGCGAATGTATTGCCATGTACTTTTGCTATGCAGGACAAGCTTGCTGGTTTGGGGTATCGCTCTGAAACATCAGGGGTGACAGGGCATGAATTTCATCACTCCAAAAGAGAATTCACTGCGGTACCCGCAAGGGGCAGGCTTCTTGCCTGCGGCAATTCATCACAGGCGCAGCACGCCAGAGTCGTCTCTCTTGCTTCGCAACTCACCTTCAGGCGCGGAGGAATGCAGAGTGCTTTTGAGGTAAGCCGAGGGGATGCGGGGATTCGATATAAGAATTTGCGTGCATCGTATATTCACTGGTATTTTCCAAGTAATTCTAAAGAGGTGGCATCATGGTTCACCCAATAATGAAACGCCCTCGCCCTTTGAAGGGAGAGGGAACAGAGGCATATCATGGCGATCAAACGTAGAGAACATAGAGAAGGTGTCACCCTTGTGCATACAGGCGATGGCAAAGGCAAATCATCATCGGCTTTTGGCATGGTGTTTCGATCGGCTGCTTGGGGTATGAATGTTTGTGTGATTCAATTCATCAAAGGGAAATGGAAAACGGGCGAGCAAAAAGCGGCTGATAAGTTTGATAACATCGAGTGGCACGCACTCGGTGATGGCTTTACTTGGGATACCAAAAATCCTGAACAAGATATTAAAACCAGCCGTGCGATTTGGGATTTGTGCAAAGAAAAAGTACGCTCGCATGAGTATGATTTACTTGTATTTGATGAAATCAATTATTGCACGGGTTATGGTTGGATTTCGGGTGAGGAAATTGCCACATTTATTCGTGAAGAAAAACCTAGCTGGATGCACCTTGTTTTAACGGGGCGTAATGCTGCCGATGAAGTGATTGAAGTGGCGGATACGGTCACGGAAATGCGTATGCTCAAGCATGCGTTTAAAGAAAAAGGTATCAAAGCTCAGCAGGGCATAGAATTTTAAAATATTTTTAGAAAGGAGTAAGAAATGAGTATTTCAACAACAATGCAACACACAATGGCACAAAGCCAAGCGACAACATCGCTAGCGACATGGGCAGAGCGTGTCTTATGGTTAACATGGGTGCCACTGGTGCTATTTACCGTGTTTTTTGCATCCATTGAAGATGTGCATAATGGTATGCATCCCGTACGTCATTCTACCACAATCGTGCAATGCCACTGATTTTTTTAACGTTTCGGAGCGAATAAATGTCTAAAATAAAGTGGATGCTGCCTTTGCTGTTAGCAGGTTTGGTGATTGCCAGTGGTTTTGCTTTTGTAAAATATTACAACAGCTATGAAGGCCCTGGCGAACATTGGGTGCCAGAATCACCGATTGCCCATGAAATATCGCGTTTTTCCACCCCTATGGGTGCGGAAGGCGATTATTTGGTCACTATCGAAAAAATATCATCCAAGTCGCCGTTGTTTTTTATCGAATATCAAACACCAGGCAAAATATTGGAAATGAAAGTGCATAGCGATGATGGCTTGGTGCGTTTGCAGCAACAATTTGCGGACGAAGGCGAATATCGCATCACCGTGCAGCACTCGATTCACCCGATGCATAAGGAAGTGATTGATTTTACAGTGCAAACACCATTATCCAAATATACCAATGATATTTTGCTGTTTAWCTTTTTGCTCGCAGCAGGTTATTTAAGTGGCAAACGCTTGCGTGGTTTGGCGGTGGTTTGTTTGATGGTCTTGGCAGGTGGTGTGGCAAGCCCTGAACAAGCCATGGCGCATGGCGTTGCGGGTGATCAGCAAGTGATGCAAGTTGATAATGAGGTGGATGATATTGCCTTAACATGGCTATCAGGGAAAGCTCCAGCAGGAGAGGCAAACCGTGAACCGATGGATTGGCGTATGCAGCTGAAAAAAGCTGGAAACCCTGTGAAACGTGCGTCTTACGATTTGGACTTTGTGCATTTGGAAAGTGGGCTGCCTGTATTGCATATTGAGGGTGTGACCACAGACAAAGGCRTGATTGATTTGCAATATAGCCCACCCGATGGCACAGAATATCAATTGCAACTGCGGACGAATATTGAAGGACGTGTGTATCACCTTGCTTTGATGGGTGAGGCGGAAGCGATTCGTCCGACAGGTGGACGCAAGTGGTCATCTTTTTTGCTGATGATGATGCCTGCGCTTTTGGGCATGTTTTGGGGTTGGAGACGCGGTAAAAAGGTTGAATATAAAGATGGCCTATAAAGGTTCGGAGAGCCAAGTTGAGTGATACTTTAGGTAAGTCAGTTCGTCTTTTCCTGATGGATGGCGTGGCTGATGGTCGCTGGGTGGCAGAGCTTTCCAATTGGACAGGCAAAGCTTATAAAATTCCGCGCTCTATGCTAAGTCAGAGCAAAGACAGGAGAGATTTGCAATCCACAGGCATCTACCTCCTTTTGGGGCGCAGTGATGATATTGGCGGCAAAGATCGCATTTATATTGGTGAAGCGGAAAATATTTATGAGCGACTAAAACAACACGCATCGCAAAAAGACTTTTGGTTTGAAGTGATCGCATTTATATCCAAAGATGAACATTTGAATAAAGCACATATCAAATATTTGGAAAGCCGACTGTACGAGCTTGCACAACAGGCGGGAAGGTTTGTTCTAGAAAATAACACAACACCAACTAGGTCGAAAATATCCGAAGCTGACCAGGCAGAAATGGAAGAGTTTTTACAACATATCCAAATGCTCACCAGTATTTTGGGGCATAAGGTATTTAGAACGCTGGACAGAGTCGATAATGTTAACGCGGAAAGTGAAATGCTCATGATTAAGTCGCAAAAAGGTGCAAATGCGACTGGCAAAACACACCCTGAAGGTTTCTTGGTGTTTAAGAATTCAAAGATAGCACATAGCATCACATCATCTTTCGAGAAACATAACTTTAATAAACTTCGTCAATCATTATTAGATCAAAATATAATAACTGAGAAGCTCACTTTTTCTGATGACTATGTTTTTAATAGTGCATCTGCTGCGGCCGCCATTGTTTTAGGTCGGTCTGCAAACGGATTAACCGAGTGGCGTACAGAAACAGGTAGGGATTTGAAATCATATGAAACACCTTAATTATACTTTTATTTCTCTGCCTCTCCGCCCCTTTGTGGTAAAAAATCATGGGTAAAGTCTGGTTTGTTGGTGCAGGACCTGGTGATCCTGAGTTAATCACGGTCAAAGGTCAGCGGCTTTTGCGTGAGGCGGGTGCGATTTTGTATGCAGGTTCATTGGTGTCAGAAGCTTGTACGCTTTGGGCATCTGAGGGCTGTGAAATTGCTGATTCTAAGGGTATGACCTTGGAAGACATTACATCATGGCTGATTGAACAAGCGGCAAAACATGACACGGTGATTCGCCTACAGACAGGCGATCCTGGGCTTTATGGCGCTTTGATTGAAATGCTGCAACCTTTGGATGCGGCAGGTATTGAATCGGAAGTGGTGGCGGGGGTTTCTTCTGCTTTTGCATCCATGGCGGCTGCAAGCGAAAGTTTAACACTGCCAGAAGTGACGCAAACTGTAATTTTCACCCGTGTTGAAGGGCGCACTCCCATGCCTGAAGGCGAATCTTTACGCGAGCTGGCACAACATAAAACCACCATTTGTATGTTTTTATCCATCACTCTTTTGAACAAAGTTCGTGAGGAATTGTTGGCGGCAGGTTGGCATGATGATGATAAAATTTTAGTGGTGCAAAAAGCATCATGGCCAGGTGAGCAAAAGATTGTGCGCGGCACGATTGCGAATATCCGTGAAAAATGCAGGGCTGAAAAAATTGCAGCGCAAGCCATGATTGTGGTCAGCCCAACTTTGGGTGCAAGAGATTGGCAAGAACTAAAAAAGTCGAAACTTTATGATGCGAGTTTTACGCACAGGTTTCGCAAGGCAGGAAAAAACGATTAACCACAGAGGCATAGCGTCACAGAGGAAGCTTAATTATATTTTTTCTCTGTGTCTCAGTGACTCTGTGGTAAAAAAGGTTAATCATGAACGATACTATCTTATTGGTGGGTCATGGCTCACGCGAACAAAGCGGCAATGATGAAATTGAGGCCTTTGCAACAGAATGGCGCAAACGTCGCCCTGATGACCGCATTGAGGTGTGCTTTATTGAGTTTGCCGATGTTACGCTGGATGCAGGCATGGCACATGCCGCCAAAGATTCCAAACGGGTAATTGTTGTGCCGCTTATTTTGGGCGCGGCGGCTCATGTTAAAATGGAAATTCCACATCACATTGAACATGCGCGCGAGCACAACCCAGATGTGGAATTTATCATGGCAAAACATTTGGGGGCGACGGACAAAGTATTGCAGGCTCTGAAGACTGAATTATCTAAGGCTATGCTTGCTTTGGATGCACCTGATGCCAAAAACACAGGCGTTGTGTTGCTTGCTAGAGGCTCATCGGATCGTGTTGCCAATGGTGAAATCGCCAAAATGGCACGTTGGCTGTTTGAAGAAACAGGGCATGAAATGGTGGATTTGGCATTTACAGGCATCACTTACCCTAAAGTGGAAACGGTGGTGCAACGCCAAGTCGCTTGCGGCATGAAACAAGTGGTTGTACTCCCTTATTATTTGTACACAGGCGTATTAATCAAGCGTATTGCTAAGCAAGTCGCGCGTTTGGGAAAACAATACCCGACAATTTCTTTTGCTTTGGGTAAATATATTGGTTTTGATGATGCAATTTATGAATTATTGGATGAGCGTGTTGCCGATGCCAAAGGTGAAGGCAGAGATGAACCGAAAATGTTGGAATGTGATGGTTGTAAGTATCGTCAGTTTTCCGAAGAACATGGCTTTGGGCATCATCACCACCATTGAGGTAAGAAAATGAGTCAAAATGTAGTTACAGAACAACTGACCAAAGCAGGGCAAGCTATTGAGCATTCTTCGTTTGCTATTGTTGATGCAGAAGCTGGCGATAAAGGCACATATAGCAATGAACAATGGCCTTTGGTGCGCCGTATGATTCACGCTACGGCTGACTTTGAGTTTAATGGTTTAACTGAATTTCACGATGCTGCCATGCAAGCAGGGTTAGAAGCGATTGCTGCGGGTGCGCCCATTGTTGCCGATGTGGAAATGATTTGTGTGGGTTTATCCAAACCTCGTTTGTCTCACTTTGGTGTGCAAACCCATCAGTTTATATCCGATGAAGATGTGATTGAAACCGCCAAAGCCGAAGGTACAACGCGAGCCGTGCAAGCCATGCGTAAGGCACATCGTTTGGGTTTGCTTGATGGTGCGATTGTTGGTGTGGGTAATGCGCCCACGGCATTGTTGGAAGTGTTACGCTTGATTGATGAAGAAGGTGCAAAACCTGCGCTGATTGTGGGTATGCCTGTGGGTTTTGTCTCCGCAGAAGAATCCAAAGATGAAGTCGCCGCACAACAACACATACCTTGGGTGATTACACGAGGTCGCAAAGGTGGCTCGACCTTGGTCGTCTCTGCGATTCATGCGATGCTGGCTTTGGCTGAAGCTAGAGAAAAAAACATATGAAATTAAACAGCCCATTAAAACAAGGCGAAGTTGCCCTAGTTGGTGCTGGGCCTGGTGATGCAAGCTTGCTTACGTTGGCTGCGGCTTCCCTTATCGCAGACTGCGATGTGATTGTGCATGATGCACTGGTATCTGATGCAATTATGGATATGGCTTGTACGGGTGCAGAGCTTGTGTTTGCAGGCAAACGTGGCGGCAAACCATCGGCGAGTCAGCAAGATATTTGTCAGACATTGGTGAAGCTTGCCAAAGAAAATAAACGAGTGGTGCGCCTTAAAGGCGGTGACCCATTTGTGTTTGGACGTGGTGGTGAAGAAATTCGTGCTTTGGCAGAACATAATATTCCCTTTCGCGTGATTCCAGGCATCACATCAGGCATTGCAGCACCTGCCATGGCGGGTATTCCCGTGACTGATAGGACAGTCAATGCATCGTTGGCTTTTTTAACAGGGCATGAAGCCGAAGATAAATCACGTATGGATTGGCAAGCATTGGTTGCAGCATTTCCTGTGTTGGTGATTTATATGGGTACACGCAATCTGCCAAAAATTGCAATCAACCTTGTGGATGCAGGCATGAAGGCAGCAACACCCGTTGCGGTGCTTCATGCGGTGAGTTTGCCGACTGAAAAACAAGATTATGGCACACTGGCGGATGTCATCAATGGTGATTTGGTGGGCATATCGCCTGCGATTGTGGTGATTGGTGATGTCGTGAATGAACGCCGACAATGGCGAGATATTTAGCGCATGATGAAAAAGCGCGAACGCGGAACCCGCAAAGGATTTACCACAGGTGCAAACGCTGCGGCAGCAGCGCGCGCGGCAACGGTGGGCTTGCTTTCAGGGCAAGTTCCCCCAGAAGTTGAAGCGTTATTACCCAATGGTACACGGGTAACTTTTCAAATTCATGATGGGCAAACCGATGGCAGCACAACAGCGCATGCTATGTGTATCAAAGATGCAGGTGATGATCCCGATTGCACAGACAAGGCACACTTGACCGTTGATGTGCGCTTGCTCGAAGGTAAGGCTGGTGAGATTGTGCTTGCAGGTGGGCAAGGTGTTGGGCGCATCACGATGCGCGGATTGGGTTTGGAGGTTGGCGGCCCTGCGATTAATCCAGTGCCACGCAAAAACATTGCAGACAATGTGCGCGAAGTGGGTGCATCTTTATTGGAAAAACATGGTTTAGAAGTCACAATCTCTGTGCCTGATGGCGAAGAACGCGCCAAAAAAACACTCAACGACCGCTTGGGTATCCTTGGCGGCATTTCGATTTTGGGTACAACAGGCATTGTGCATCCGTATTCTACCGCAGCATTTCGGGCTTCTGTGGTGCAAGGTATTGAAGTGGCAGCCAATCAAGGGCAAGACACGGTGGTGCTCACCACAGGCGGGCGCACAGAAAAATTTGTGATTGCGGCATTGCCTGAATTGGAGCAAGCATGTTTTGTGCAAATGGGTGATTTTTTAGGCCCTGCTTTGGATAGCTGTGTTAAAGAAGGCATCCAACATGTGATTATTGGCGGCATGGTTGGCAAACTCACTAAAATGGCACAAGGGGAAATCATTACCCATGCCAATCGCAAAGCGGTGAAYACGGATTTATTGGCAGAAATTGCCAAGGGCTGTGGCGCACCTGATGCTGTTTGCACTGAAATAAGCGCAGCGGAAACAGCAAGGTTTGCCGCTGAGCGTATGGAAGATTTGGGCTTAGACAGCATTTTTTACCAAGCTTTGGCACAGCGAACCATTGATACATTGAAAAAACGTTACCCCCATCAATTGAGCATTCGAGTCATGGTTTGTGACTTTTCTGGTCAACAATTGGCAGATGTCTCATGAAAAACACAGAAATGAGCCATGAAATACTGGCATCCTTGCGTAAAAATCACCCTGCATGGCGATTATTGCGTGCTGATTCTTCGCCTTTGGTTGGCAGTTTTTTACATCGTGTGTTTATTGCGCCCAATGTTCGAGAAATGTCACAACCGGATTTGCAGGAAGCATTGGAAGATGAGCTTTTTGCGCTGCGCGAGCGGCTTGGTGAAGAAAGTTACCCACGTTCTGCGTATGAGTATCTCAGTGATTGGTCCGATAATGCACAAGGCTGGTTGCGGAAGTTTTACCCGCAAAACTCGGATGAACCGCACTATGATTTAACCCCCGCTACAGAAAAAGGCATTCGCTGGTTGGCAGGGCTAACAGAGCGTAACTTTATTGGCACAGAATCACGCTTGCTGACACTGTTTGATTTGCTGCAACAGATTGCAGAAGGCAGTGAAACCGATCCCAAGCTGCGCATTGCCGAGTTACGCAAAAAACGCCGTGAGATTGATGCGGAAATCAAACAGATTCAAGGTGGAGACATACCTTTATTGGATGAAACCGCCATCAAAGATCGTTTTCAGCAATTTGTCATCATGGCGGGTGAGTTATTAAGTGATTTTCGCGAAGTTGAGCAGAATTTTCGCATGTTAGACCGCCGCGTGCGTGAACGCATTGCTTTATGGGAAGGCGGAAAAGGCGAGTTGTTGCAAGATATTCTCAACGAGTGTGATGATATTACTGATTCAGATCAGGGTAAAAGTTTTCGTGCTTTTTGGGATTTTTTAATGTCCAGTTCAAGGCAAGAAACACTAACCACACTCTTGGATAAAGTGATGAAACTATCGCCCGTGGCTGAAACCAAGCCTGATGCAAGGTTGCGCAGGGTGCATTATGATTGGTTAGAAGCAGGTGAGCATACACAACGTACTGTAGCACAATTATCCAGTCAGTTGCGCCGTTTCTTGGATGATAAAGCATGGTTGGAAAACAAGCGTATCATGGAAATATTGAGCCATATTAAAAGTGATGCCAGCGCAGTTATCCATGCACCGCCACAAGCTTTAAATATGGGCATGGATGATATGAAATTGGACTTTGTGCTGCCCATGGAGCGACCATTGTATCAGCCGCCTTTGCAAAGCGTGATTAACGCTGTGGCATTAGAGATGGGTGCGGAAGATGCGGATGCTGAGGCTCTTTTTTCACAGGTCGTGGTGGATAAAGGACGCTTAAAACATGCTTTAGCACAAGTTTTACAGCAACAATCGCAAGTTTCGTTAGCTGAACTCTTGCAAATCCACCCGCTACAACATGGTTTGGCAGAGCTGGTGATTTGGTTGCAACTGGCAAGTGGGCAAGCACGATGCGTGATTGATGAGCATAAACAGGAAACCTTGCAGTGGCGTACTGAACAGGGTCTGATCAAGCAGGCTACTTTGCCACATATATTGTTTGTGCGTTAAAAAAACAGGAATAATGGTATGGGATTATGAGTTATTTTGATAGAGAATTGTTGCTTGATGGCTTTGTGAATAAAGAAGAAAGTGCGATAAAAGAAGCCTTGGACTCTGTGGATAAGGCACAGCTCGAAAAGGATATTGCACAAGCTTCGGGTGATGTTTTTAAGCCATTTTTGTGTACGGATAAGCCCATACACAAGCCTGAGCAGCAATTGGAAGCTCAAGATCAGGATCTTTTAGAGTCTTTGTACCATGTGGTGCAAGGCAGTAAACCTGAAGCTCGACGTAGCTTGAAGCTTTTGAAGAAGATGCTAAAAAAATACCCTGATAACCCTATGATTTATAACTTTATTTCCTCTGCTTACCAGAGCTTGGGGCAGGAGAAAAAGTATTCTTATGTGGTAAAAAAAACATGCAAGAAGTTTCCCGATTATCTTTTTGGGAAAATTTCATTGGCAAATTATTACATTATGCAAGGTCAGCATGAGAAGGTTCCCGAGGTTTTCGGGCATAAACTACAACTCTATATGCATCATGCGGAAACAAATGGCGTGCCGACATTTCATCAAAGTGAAATTCAATCTTTTTATACAGTGATGGGGCGATATTATGCCAAGTCCCAACAAATAGCTTACGCATTAAAATGCTATTTTCTTGTGGAAGAGGCAGGTATTTGTGATCATCTTAAGGTGCTTGGCGGTGAGATTCTGATAGCTGAATTCTTGATTCTTATGCAAGCGGGTATGGGAAACCTTTTAACCGATGAGGGTTTATCCGATGAATGATGAGGAAGCAACTAAATATCAACAGCGTAAGCCGCAGTTATCGGCTGTGGTGATTGCTTTGTGTAAAGGCATGATTGATAGGGAAGCAGATTCAAAACTGTGGCAAGGGCTGTTGAACTTGCAATTGGCAGTGGCGGAATATGTTGAAACGCTGGGTTTGGATTTAATCTTGGATGAAGCGGAAGGCTATGCTTTTTTGCGGGCGCGAGAGTATGAYCAAGAGGATGAGAAATTGCCGCGTTTGATTGCGCGGCGGCAGTTATCCTTTCATGTGAGTCTTTTATTGGCGTTGTTGCGTGAGAAAATGGCTGAATCGGATGCTTCGGGCGGTGAAATACGGGTGATTGTATCGCGTGATGAAGTCTTGGAGATGATTCGAATATTTTTACCAGAAGGCAGTAATGAAGTGCGTTTGATTGATCAGGTGGACAGTTATATCAATCAGGTTGTAAAAATGGGTTTTGCGCGAAAGTTGAAAGGAGCCGATCATATGCTTGAGTTGCATCGCATCATTAAATCATTTGTTGATGCACAATGGTTGGCTGAATTTGATCAGCGGTTGAGTGAATATCGCAAGTTATTACAGTCTGAAGGGGCGAAATAATGGAGCCGATGCTTAATCTGGAGTTTATTAAAGATGATGCCTTAACAGGCTTTCGTTTAAAACGTTTGGAAGTATTTAATTGGGGAACCTTTGATAAGAAGGTTTGGTCTTTTCATTTAAATGGTAAAAATGCTTTGCTGACAGGCGATATTGGCTCTGGAAAATCGACACTGGTGGATGCGGTCACCACCCTACTCGTCCCTGCCCATCGTATTGCGTATAACAAAGCTGCCGGCGCTGCTGCCAAAGAGCGTGATTTRCGMTCCTATGTGYTGGGGCATTATAAATCAGAGCAAAGTGAATCTGTGGGCACAGCCAAACCTGTAGCTTTGCGTGAGCATGGTAGTTATTCGGTCATTTTGGGCGAGTTTTATAATGAAGGTTACGATCAAACAGTGACCTTGGCACAAGTATTTTGGTTTAAACAAGCGCAAGGGCAGCCCGAACGTTTTTTTACTGTGGCAGATGGCAGTTTATCCATTCAACAGGATTTTGGTGGGTTTGGTTCGGAAATGGCGGCGCTAAAAAAACGTTTGAAGCAGCAAGGGGTGAACATTTTTGATGCTTTTCCTGCTTATGGTGCGTTTTTTCGGCGGCGTTTTGGCATTGAAAATGATCAGGCTTTGGAGTTGTTTCACCAGACGGTATCCATGAAGTCGATTGGCAATTTAACAGATTTTGTGCGTGGGCATATGCTTGAGCCTTTTGATGTGCAGTCGCGCATTGATGCCTTGATTGCCCATTTTGATGATTTGGATCGCGCCCATAAAGCAGTGTTGACGGCGAAAAAGCAGGTGAGCTTGCTCACGCCTTTGGTGGAGAGTTGCCATAAATATACAGCTTTGGATCAAGAAAAATCCAAGATGGATGCTTGTCGAAAATCATTGCAGGCGTATTTTTCTAAGTTGAAATCAAGCTTGCTTGCCGAGCGAATGACAAAGCTGGATGCAGAGCTTGAGCGTTTGCAGCAACGGGTGTTGCAACTTACAGAGAAGGTGCAGCACGGTCAGCAGAAAGAGCGTGAATTGGAACGAGCGATTGCGGATCAAGGTGGTGATCGGATTGCCATGCTGGAACAGAGAATAAGAGAAACCGAAACGGAAAAAGAACGCTGTTTGCAGCGTGCCAAGTATTATGATGATTTGATTGCCCAACTTGATTTACCTGCGGTCAAAGATGTGGATATGTTTTTACAGCATAGAGACAGCTGCTTAAAGATGCAGCAGACGTTGCAAGATGAAGAAGCTCAAATACAAAATAGTATGAATGAGTTGGGTGTGGATTTGGCTTCGGGTAAGCGCGATTGTGAAGCCCAAGAGCGTGAGCTGGATAGTTTGAAACGCCGCAAGAGTAATATTCCTGTGCAGCAAATTGCGATTCGAGAGCGTTTGTGTGCTGATTTAAAGCTGAATGAAGAAAGTATGCCCTTTGCAGGTGAATTGATTCAGGTGCGTGATGATGCGCGTGATTGGCAAGGTGCGGCAGAGCGTTTGTTGCATCCTTTTGCCTTGTCGATGTTGGTTTCGGAGACGTATTACACACAGGTGGTGGAGTGGGTAAACCAAAATCATTTGAAGGGGCGTTTGGTATTCTTTCGGGTGCGCGAACATAGGCAAGACCATCAGGCTGCAACATCAGAGCATGCAGCATCGTTGGTGCATAAGTTAGAAGTAAAACCTGATTCTGAGTTTTATCATTGGTTGCAACAGGAGCTTCTGCTTCGTTTCGACTATGTTTGTTGCTCGGATATGGATGTTTTCCGCCGCGAAAGTCGGGCGATTAGTATGACGGGACAAATCAAAGCTAAGGGTGGTCGGCATGAAAAAGATGACCGCCATAGATTGGATGATAAACGGCGCTTTGTATTGGGCTGGAGTAATAAAGAAAAAATCGCTGCCCTTGAAGCTGAAGCCAAGCAGGCACAGCAAACATTGGCGAATATAGGTAAGCAAATTGCGGGTTTTCAGAAGGCTTTAAAAGCGAAGAAACAGAAGTTGTCCTACTTGGATAAACTCGAAGCATATATGGATTTCCAAGATATTGACTGGCGACCATTGGCTGCTGAAATCACAGTGTTACATCAAGAAAAGAAAGCCTTGGAAGCGGCCTCCGATCAATTAAAAATATTAACGGAACAACGTGATAACGTATTACAACATTTAGAGAAGGATGAGCAATCATTACTCAAACGCCGCGATGAATGTTCAAAAACAGAACAAAAAGTTGAAGATGCCAAGCAGACTTATGCCGCATTGCAAGCGGTGTTGGCAGAAGAATCTGAGGCATTGCAAGCATATCAACATACATTGGATACTTTGGCGCAAGAAGTGCTTGGCAACGATGTGAAATATACGGTGGAATCCTGTGCAACGCATGAAAAAAATATGCGTGAAACATTGCACCAGCGCATTCAAAATTTGGATGGGAAGTTGGGGCGTTTGCGTGATAAAATCATCAAAGCCATGACGGATTTTCATCAGGCATACCCACTCATTACCCAAGAAATAGATGTGGATTTGCGCGCCGCGCATGAATATGAGGCATTGTTAAAAACATTGAATTCAGATGGATTGCCACAATTTGAGGCGCGTTTTAAGGCATTGCTGAATGAAAATACCATTCGGGAAATTGCCAATTTTCAAAGCCAATTATTGCGTGAGCGCGAAACCATTAAAGAGCGCATTGATCGAATCAACGAATCGTTGGTGCAGATTGATTATGTGGAAGGTCGCTACATCACGCTATTGGCGCAACCTGCAATCGATGCTGAGATTCAAGGCTTTCAGCAGGATATGAAGGCGTGTACAGAAGGCAGTGTGACAGGGTCTGAAAGCGAACAATATTCTGAAGATAAGTTTTTACAGGTGCAAAAAATTATTGCCCGTTTTCGTGGTCGTGAGGGTGAGACTGATGCCGATGAGCGTTGGTTACGCAAGGTGACAGATGTGCGCAATTGGTTTCGCTTTGCGGCATCTGAGCGTTGGCGTGAAGATGATACGGAATATGAACATTATGCGGATTCAGGCGGTAAATCGGGTGGTCAAAAAGAGAAACTTGCCTACACCATTTTGGCGGCAAGTTTGGCGTATCAATTTGGCTTGGAATGGAATGCGGTGCGCTCTCGCTCATTTCGCTTTGTGGTGATTGATGAAGCCTTTGGTCGCGGTTCGGATGAATCGGCGGAATATGGTTTGCGCTTATTTGCACAGTTGAATTTACAATTGTTGATTGTGACCCCACTGCAAAAAATTCATATTATTGAGCCACATGTTCAGCATGTGGGTTATGTGAGCAATGATGGTGGCATAAGCTCTAAATTGCGTAATTTAAGTATCGAAACCTACCGCGAAGAGAAAAAACAACGAGAGGCATCACCTACATGACAGGTGATGCGATTACAGAGGTGAAAGCCAAGTTGGAGCGGTGCTGGTCGCGTGGTGATTTGTGTCGCGCAGTATTGGGGCATGGCGATATGTTTCCGTGGCATATTAGTTTGGGAAAACCTTCTTCAAAGCAGATGCTGGATGATTTTTCAGGTACGCAGGACTGGGTGAAAAAAATACAAACATTTGCTCAAAAAAAACAAGTTCAGTTGCAGTGGCAAACCATCAATCATCGTACGTTAGGAGCGCAACAGCTTCCTTCCGCTTTATGCTTGGAATCAGCACAGCAGGCAGCCCGTTTGGTTGGCAAAGTTCAGCCATTACAACAATGTGTTGCCTTATATAAACTTACGATAAAACAGTTTCCTGCTTTGCAGCCGTGGTTGCTTAAATATCCATTGAAAGCTTTGGCACTCGCTGATTCTTGGCAACAAATCCTAGCTGTGTGTGCTTGGATGCAAACACACCCTAATCCGCGCATCTATTTAAGGCAGGTGGATGTTACAGGTGTGGATAGTAAGTTTATTGAGCAGCATAAACGGGTGYTRGCTGATTTATTTGATTTGATTTTACCCGTGTATGCCATCGACGATGATTTTTTAGGAGCGGCAGGGTTTGTTCGGAGATATGGATTTTTGGATAAACCTGCGATGTTGCGTCTACGCCCATTGGATGCATCCATTTCATGGCTGCACAGTGGCGGGAATCAAGATGTGATGATGACGGAAAAGGCGTTTGCGCGATTGGATGCAGGTATTCTTGAGCAGATAAATAAGGTCGTGATTATTGAGAATGAAATCAATTACCTAGCCTTTCCTGAGATGGATCATACATTGCTTATATTTGGTTCAGGTTATGGCTTTGAAGCTTTGAAAAAGGCGCAGTGGCTGGATGAATGTGCATTGTATTATTGGGGTGATTTGGATACACATGGCTTCGCGATTTTGAATCAATTACGGGCAACTTTTCCACAAGCACAATCATTTTTAATGGATAAACACACCCTAATAAGTCATCAACATGCATGGGGTATTGAACCCAAACAGGAAAAGAAAGATTTAAAATATTTGAATAAAAAAGAGGCTGATATGTATGATGATTTGCGCCACAATCGTTTGTCAGACAAATTACGCTTGGAGCAGGAACGCATTGCATTTTCTGAGGTAGTTCTTGCTGTACAGATGATTGCCGCAATGGGTGAAACATCATGACAAAAAAAGTGGTTGTGTTAGGTGTGTTAGATAATGGCATTGCAGGGCTATGTCCCGATGCTTTGGGATATTTGAAGCAAGCCGATGTAGTGCTGGGTGGTATGCGTGTACTTGAACTGTGCGCTAGCGAATTGAAAAAAGATGTAGAAACTTTTGATTTAACGGGTCATTTAAAAGATGTGCCTGCGCGCATTGAAATTGCCTTGGCTGCCAAACAATCGATTGTGGTCTTGGCAACAGGAGACCCTCTTTGTCATGGCATTGCCAACTATTTAAAGAAAAAAATCGGTTTAGGCAAGCTTGATATTCGTCCCAATGTATCGGCTTTGCAGTTGGCTTGTGCGAGGGTGGGTGTCAGTTGGCAGGATGCTTATATTTGCTCGGTACACACCAAAGATGCAGGCGAATGGGCAGGAAATAGAAGCAAGGAACATGGGCTTTATCCGTTGTTTAAGGCATGTGTGCAGCACCGCAAAATTATAACCTTTACCAGCCCTGAAAATAATCCAGCGCGTATTGCCAGAATGTTGCTTGCAGAAAATATGGCAAACGACTTTGAAATGGTGATTGCTGAAAACCTATTGCAAGAAAATGAACGTATTGTGGCAGATATACCCGTGTCTGAATTGGCAGGGCAAGACTTTGCTGATTTGAACATGGTGATTTTAGAACGTAAATCATCCATCTCCAAACCAACACTATTTGGTTTGGATGATGCCAGCTTTAACCAGCGAAAACCTGAAAAAGGATTGATTACCAAACGTGAAGTGCGTGCCGTATCGTTGGCGCATATGCAGCTCAAAGCGAATAGCATTGTTTGGGATATTGGTGCTGGTTCTGGTTCTGTGGGTTTGGAAGCAGCACGGCTTTGCCCGAATGGTTGGGTGTATGCGATTGAAAAAAATGAAGGCGATTTTGACATTGCCAAAAGCAACCAGGTGCAGATGGAGATTCATCACTACACTTTGCTCAATGCCAAGGCACCTGAATGTTTAGAAGCTTGGCCTAATCCTGATGCGGTGTTTATTGGCGGCTCAGGTGGTGAATTGGCAGAACTCATCAAGTTGGTTGTAGCTCGATTAAATGAAGGTGGTCATTTGGTGATGAACTTTGTCACCATTGAAAATCTAACAGCAGCCGTGGAAGCCCTCAAAGCGATGGATGTGTCATGGTCTATCACACAAATGCAGGTCTCACGCAGCAAACCAATTTTGCATATGCACCGTATGGCTGCGGAAAATCCTGTGTGGATTGTGACTGTAAGCAAGGAGGGAATATGAGTAATGTAGATATTCGCTGGATTCAGCGTTTTGATAATTATTGTCGAGCTTTGAATCAATTGACCAGATTTATGGAAAAAGGTGAACTGAATGAACTGGAAGAGCAGGGGCTGATTAAATCATTCGAATATAATTTCGAGTTGGGCTGGAAGGTTTTGAAAGATTTGCTTGAATATCAAGGGATCACCCGAATCATTGGTTCAAGAGACGCGATTCGAGAAGCTTTTAAGCAAGGCTTGCTAAGTGATGAACAGCAGGCACAGACTTGGATGGACATGATAAAAAGCAGGAACCTTGCCGCTCATGCCTATGATGAAGAAAAAATGAGAGCAATCATTCATGATATTCAACAGCGTTATTTTCAAGCAATGATGGTACTACGCGAACGCTTGCAAGCCTTGGCTGATAATGAACAACGCTGAATTCGGCTTGGGTGAAGCAGTGATTCGTAGTGTTTTGGAGGTGTTTTCCGCACACCCCGAAGTGGATGAAGTCATCCTCTATGGCTCTCGCGCCAAAGGCAATTATAAGGAGGGGTCGGATATTGACTTAACCATGAAGGGTAAGGATTTGAATTTTTCTCTTCTTTCTACCATCAATCAGCAATTATACGACCTGCCGATTCCTTATACTGTGGATTTATCCATCCTATCGAATATTTCCAATGCGAATTTGGTAGAACATATTCATCGGGTGGGCAAAGTCTTTTACAGCAAGGAAGCATATGCAAAAAGGTAAATTGATAGCCACATCATTAGGTCCTGGTGATGCTGGGCTGATAACACGTAAGGCTTGGGCGGTGATGCAGTCGGGTGCTTTGTGGTGTTATCCCGTGCGCCGAAAAGGTGGTAAGAGCCATGCTTTGGGTATTGCCGAGCGTACAGGTATTGATATGCCAGCAGATGCTTTAGAATTGGTGTTCCCCATGACCCATGATAGCGAAGTATTGGCGCGGGCATGGGCGCGGGCTGCGGATAAGATTGTGCCTGTGCTACAAGCAGGGCGCGATGTGGCATTTTTGGTGGAAGGCGATGCATCCACTTTTTCTACCTTTACATATTTAGCGCGTTATGTGCAAAATATTGATGCAGATATTGGTGTAGAAATCATCGCGGGTGTACCTTCATACAATGCGGCAGCGGCAAGCACGGCGTTTCCTTTAGCGGAGACGGATGACACGGTGGCGATTGTCCCCGCAGGTTATGGCTTGGATGAGTTGGATGCTTTGCTTCCTCACTTTGACACCTTGATTTTGATGAAGGTGAAACCCTTGATGGATGGTATTATTGATTGGCTTGAAGCGCGAAACCTTTTGATAGATGCGGTGTTTGTAGAAAAAGCAGGTGCGCCCGAAGAACGAATCGTACGTGATGTGGCTTTACTCAAGGGTGAAAAAGTGAATTATTTATCGTTGATGCTGGTGAGAAACCCGAACAGAAAACGCGGCGAAGTGATTCGCGGCTGCAAGAAAAAGGATACCTAAATGAGCACAACTATGATTGATAGCAAACCGTTGGACGGCAAAGTTGTGATGGTTGCCATTACCAAACATGGGGCTGCACAAGCCGCTGGGCTTGCGCCCAAGTTGCCGCAAGCCGATATTATTACATCCATGAAATTTGAGCATGTATTTGTAGATGTAGATAACAAGGTGAATGCGTATGAAGGCGCATTGCGCGCGCAGATTCCGCTGATGTTTAAAGGCTATGACCAGATTATTTATTTTGTGTCTTTGGGGGCGGTGGTGCGATTGATTGCGCCGCATATGGTGTCTAAAGATGAAGACCCAGGTGTATTGGTGGTGGATGATGCTGGGCAATATGTGATTCCTGTGCTTTCGGGGCATGTGGGTGGCGCGAATGCTTGGGCGGAGTATGTGGCAGGGTTGATTGGCGCTGCACCTGTGCTGACCACGGCATCGGATGTGGGAAAAACGATTCCTGTGGATATTTTAGGTCGTGAGTTGGGTTGGAAAGTGGAATGCCCGAAAATTAATATTACGCGTGTATCGGCGCATGTGGTGAATGAAGAACCTATTGCTTTGGTGGATGAAAGAAGCCATCCAAGCCAAGATTGGTGGACGCGTGCCAATGATTTGCCGAAAACCATTCATTTGTTTGAGAAATTTGAAGATGTGGATATGGATAAGTTTGCGGCGGTGCTTTGGGTGACAAGTCGAGAGCTTCCTGAAAATATTTGGGATGAAYTRCATGAGAARYTGGTGGTGTATCGCCCGTGATAACATCACCCCTCATCCCAAYCTTCTCCCCTCAAGTGGGAGAAGGAGCTAAGTCTCCTCTCCCTTTGAAGGGAGAGGGCTAGGGTGAGGGTTGATGAATAATAAAACGACCTTTGCAAGACAACTGCGTAAACATCAAAYCGATGCCGAARAGCTGCTTTGGCAGCGGTTGCGAAATAGGCAGGTGTTAGCCTTTAAGTTTCGCAGACAGTATGTGATTGATGGTTATATTGCTGATTTTGCGTGTGTGGAAGCGAGCCTTATCATTGAGTTGGATGGTGGGCAGCATTTAGAACAGCAGGGTTATGATGAAAAACGTAGCCGACAGCTTGAAAAACATGGGTTYAAGGTGCTTCGTTTTTGGRATGATGAAGTGTTGAAGCAAACCGAGGATGTATTGGCGGCGATTTACAGGTTTCYAGAAGATGCTCCCTCACCCCAACCCTCTCCCTCCAAGAAGGAGAGGGCGTTGAAAGTAGTGTTGGGACTGGGTTGTGACCGTGGTACGGCTGAAGAAACCATCCGCACGGCTATCGTGGATGCATTGGCATCGGTGGCTTTGAGCATGGACGATGTGCAAGCTGCGGCATCGATTGATAAAAAGTCTGATGAAATAGGCTTATTATCTGTGTGTAMACAATTTGGCTGGGATTGTACATGGTATGCAGCCGAGCAACTCAAGGAAGTGGATGTRCCGAACCCATCGCAAGTGGTGATGAAATATGTGGGTACACCATCGGTAGGTGAAGCGGCTGCAATTTTACGCGCTGGTGGCAATAAAGACGATTTGATTGTAGAGAAATATAAATTTCGAGGGCTTGATGGCAAAAATGCCACAGTGTCGATTTGTAGAGTAGTTTTAAAGCCTCTCGCTTTGAAGGGACAAAGTGCCCCGAGGGTAGAGGATAAAGGTGATGGTTGATGAACGAAAAAACAGATGTGAATAAAAATAACTTGGAYGAGGTCAATCCTCATCCCGACCTTCTACCCTCGGGGCACTTTGTCCCTTTAAWGGGAGAAGGAGAAGYAAAAAAAGGTAAAATATTACTTGTCGGTTTTGGTCCTGGTGGCGCAGATCAAATGACATTCCGTGCGCGCGCAGCCATTGAAGAAGCGGATGTGGTGATTGGTTATACGACCTATATCAAGCTGGTGCGTGATTTGCTGGATGGCAAAGAAGTGATTCGCAAAGGTATGACCGAAGAAATCGACCGCTGTGTGGAAGCTTATGAAGCTGCCAAACGGGGTAAAGTCGTAGCCTTGATTTCATCGGGTGATGTGGGTGTGTATGGCATGGCAGGGCCGACGTATGAAGTGTTRTTTCAACATGGTTGGACMCCTGAATCGGATATCAAGGTTGAAGTAGTCACGGGTGCAACGGCGCTTAATGCTTGTGCATCKTTGGTGGGCGCACCACTTACCCATGATTTTTGCTCCATTTCGTTGTCTGACCTATTAACGCCGTGGACAACCATTCGCAAACGCATTGATGCGGTGGGTGCAGCTGATTTTGTGATTGCATTGTATAATCCGAAATCGGGTAGACGCACCCAACAAATCGTGGAAGCACAACGCATATTGTTGCAACACCGCGACCCGAAAACACCTGTGGCGATTGTGAAATCGGCATACCGTCGCAGGCAAGATATTCAAATGACCACGCTGGATGAAATGGCGGATAAAGAAATCGGCATGTTAACAACGGTACTTATCGGAAATTCATCAACGTATATGCAGCATGGGCTACTCATTACACCACGTGGTTACGCCAATAAATATGATGCKYTAACGGGTGATGCCAAAGATGGTGAAAAAGCAGGCCGCTCACTGACSATGGGGCTYGAAGGYTGGCATGGTTGCGTGCGTCARTGGCTTGAAGATGGTAATCACAAACCTTGGGAAAAGATTGCAAAGCACTTTAATGCGCCAGTGGGCGAAATCTTGGAGGCTGTAAGTGGCGCTACTGATGAAGAGCCTGCGGGTGGTTATACTGCGGTTCGAACTGATGAATATTTAGCACGGACGATTCAAGATGCAGCATCATGGGGCAAGCTGCGCGCGGTGATTCGCTCACCCGCAGGTGCAGTGACGGAATGTTTGCTCATGGGCGATCAATTTGAAATGAAAGGTGATTGGTTGAACGTGGTCACAGAAACGTTCCATGTGCATATCAACTGGTCAAAGGTGCATCATGCTTACCTTGCCAAACGCGGTGATACATCCATGGGCGCACACTTTGTGAATGAAGCGGGTGATATGGTGTTTCGTTTGTTGTTGGTGAAAGATGGCGATGATTTTCATGCTGATGCCATTGCAGCATTTGAAAAAACTTGGGGGTATTTAGCCAATGACTGAGTTGGAGTTACAAGAAGTCGAGAAGGTTCATGATAAAATCCCAAAATGGTTTAAAAATCCTGAACAAATTAATACTAGGATATTATTAGCATACATGAACCTTGTTTCTAAAAGAGAGGTTATAACTGTAGATTTATTAAAGTCAGAATGTAGGGGGATTGGCACTTTTGATATTAATTATCCTCAGATGAAAAACATATCGCGGAAAAATAATGCAAAAGTTTTTCATCAGGAAGGTGATTTAGTAACACTATGGAAGCCTGTTAAGAGTTTTATACAGAGAGAATATGAACAAATAGCTAAATTAGGGAGTAGTGACTTTGTAGGGAACTTAACCAATGAAGCTTCTGCTGCTGATCAAGAATGTATATCTTTAGAGGATATAAATACTTTATGGCTAAGCTTTAATGAATATTCAAACAAGCTAGTAAAGGCTTTAGGCCGAACGAACAATATTGTAGGTGAATATGCTGAATACTTAACTCTTAATTATTATGGAGGGAAATTTCTTAAAGCTTCGGCAGCAAGTTCAGATATTAAGTCATCTAATGGGAAATTAATTCAAGTTAAGGCTCGAAAAGTAAGTGGAAGCTCAATGTCTGGGATAGGGTTAAGTATTATTAGGTCTTGGGACTTTGATTTTTTAGTAACTATATTTTTTGATGCTTCTGGTCGAATTAAAAAGGTGTTGGAAGTGCCCGTTGAGGTTGCTAAAGAATATGGTGTTGAAAACTCGCATCAACATGGCTGGGTTATAACTACCAATAATAAGCTTCTTAATGATACTAGGATTACCGACATGACTACTCAATTTCGAGGTTATGATAAATGATAGTAAGTTTAGAAAAAATTTTAGCAAAACTAAAAGAGAATAATTGTGGCACAGAAAGTGACATCAAATATACTACAAAGCTTGTGAATGAAAGCTTAGATGATGAAGGTTACTTGTTGCCTTATTGGTTAAAACACCCAGAAATACCTATTGATAGTATTGGTTGGAGAATGGGGTCGGGTGAAGATTACCACTTTTTAAATCGATTATACTTTCAGTGCTTATCCAATGATGAGAAAATGTACTATAAGCAGAAATACCCTAAGCCACTTGCTAAAAGAGAGAATGAAGTATGAGTGAAGTAATTAAACCAAAAATGATGGATTATCGCAGGCATATGATTGTGTGTGTTGGACCGCGCTGCACAGAGGGCGGTGGACAAGAATTATACGACACTTTGGGCGAAAAATTTAAAGCCGCAGGTTTAAATGCTGGGGACTTGCGCGWTAAACGCAGCCGTGCAACTTGTTTTGGCACTTGCAAAGGTGGGCCGCTATTGGCGATCCAGCCTGATGGCGTGTGGTATTATAATGTGACCAATGAAAACTTGGACAGAATTATTTCGCAGCATTTGGTCGACGGTGTTCCCGTGGAAGATTTGATTTATCATCAAGGCCCAGAAGTCGCGGTGCAAGAGTCATGAGTAAGCCAAATATTGAAGCACATAAACGGCATGTTTTAATGTGTACAGGCAAATCATGTGGTGAAAACATACCGCTTTTGAAAAGCTTAAAAGCCAAGGTTACGGCGGCAGGTTTGGATGCAGGTGAAGATGCTGTGCGGGTGAATCGTGCAGGTTGTTTGGGTGTGTGTGAGCAAGGACCTATTATGGTCGTGCACCCTGAAGGTGTGTGGTATTGCAATTTAACAGAAGAAAAGATGGATCGTATTGTTGAGGAGCATTTTAAACAGCATAAGCCAGTTACGGAATTTACCTTTCATGGTGCTGAATAATAACCCTCAGCCCAACCCTCTCCCCTCCAAGGGCGAGGGCGTGTGGTTTGATGAGTTTGAGCGTGAAACCCTTTATCGGGTGATTCATGCACGCCGTGATATGCGGCATTTTTCAGGTGGTGAAGTCAGCTCTGAGGCACTATCGCGGATTCTTGATGCGGCACATGCAGCACCATCGGTGGGTTATATGCAGCCGTGGCGTTTTGTGCGAATTGTCAAAGCCGATCTGCGCGAATCTTTAATAGCCTTGGTGGAAGAAGAAAAAGATAAAACAGCCGATCACATGGATGAACGCAAAGCCGAATTTATGCGTCTAAAAATTGAAGGTATTCGTGATTGTGCAGAATTGATTGCCGTCATTTTAGCGCCTGATGATGGTACTGTGTTTGGGCGGCGAACCATGCCCGAAGAAATGGCGTTATGTTCGGTATCGTGCGCCATTGAAAATATGTGGTTGGCGGCAAGGTCGGAAAATTTGGGCATGGGCTGGGTTTCTTTTTTCGAGCCTAGTGACGTTGCAACATTATTAAAATGTCCCGATGGAGCAAAACCCATTGCATTACTTTGCCTTGGCCCTGTAAAAGAGTTTTATGATAAACCCATGCTTGAAACAGAAGGCTGGCGTAAACGTGAAGCGATGAGTGTGGTGTTGGGTGAAGATCAATATCCTTTAGCCACAGATAATACCCCAGGGCACCCTATTTTGCGTAAACGCAATTCACCTTGACGCAGATGAACACGGATGAGATAACTGAGAAGATTCTTGGATGTGGCTATTCCGTGAGTAACGAGTTGGGTGTGGGTTTCTTGGAAAAGGTGTATGAAAATGCATTGTTGATTGAATTGCGTAAGCAAGGTCTTCATGTTGAACCGCAAAAACATGTGTCAGTGACGTATAGTGGGCATATTGTAGGTGAATATATTGCTGATTTGGTGGTTGAAAGGTGTGTCATTGTTGAACTGAAGGCAGTGAAATCATTGGAGCGTATTCATCAAGCACAGTTATTGAATTATTTGAAAGCAACAGAAATACATACGGGTTTATTACTAAATTTTGGCACATCACGTTTGGGTATCAAGCGTATGCTGTATGGGAATAGCCACAGATGAACGCAGATATACACAGATATATGCAAGGTGATGAAATAGTCTTTTGCTGGGAAAACTGTGTGGATGTATTCTTAGCATTTAAGCTTTTTTATTCATCTGTGTTTATCTGTGTTCATCTGTGGCAAAAAACATGAAAGCGTTAATGATTCAAGGTACTGCTTCGGGCGTGGGGAAATCGGTGCTGGTGGCTGGTTTGTGTCGATTATTGGCGCGCAATGGTGTGAAGGTTGCACCGTTTAAACCACAGAATATGAGTAACAATGCCGCTGTAACAGTAGATGGCGGTGAAATTGGTAGAGCGCAGGCATTGCAGGCATTGGCGTGTGGTATTGAAGCGACTGTGGACATGAACCCAGTTTTGATTAAACCCGAAGCAGATGAGAAAGCTCAGTTGATTGTTCGTGGGCAGGTGGTCGGAAAATTAGAAGCCAAGAACTTTAAGAAAGATCGGATTGGCTTGTTGGATACGGTGCTTGAATCCTTTGCATCATTAAAGCAGCAATATGATGTGGTGATTGTGGAGGGGGCT
>NVTQ01000020.1 GCA_002401635.1 Pseudomonadota bacterium | reverse complement strand
GTTTGGCGAAAAATATGGTGATGAAGTGCGTGTGGTTTCCGCTGCGTTTTCCACCGAGCTTTGTGGTGGTACGCATGTCAAACGCACAGGTGATATTGGTGTGTTCCGCATCGTATCCGAAGTTGGCATTGCCGCAGGTGTGCGCCGTATTGAAGCGGTGACAGGTGAAGCAGCCTATCAATCTTTCGTGGCGGATGCCGATGCGCTGAATAAGGCGGCAGGTTTGGTCAAAGTGCGCCCCAATGAAGTGGTGGATGCCGTTAAAACTTTGCAAACCAAGCTTAAAGATGCAGAAAAAGAACTGCAATCGGTCAAAGCCAAGGCTTCCACTGGGCAGTTGGATGATTTGATTGCCACAGCCCAAGATGTGAACGGTATCAAACTGCTCACCGCCGAAGTTAAAGATGTGGCAGACATGCGGGATTTCATGGATAAAGCCAAAGGTAAGCTCAAGTCTGGCGTGATTGTATTTGGACAAATCAAAGGCGAAAAAGTGCAGTTGGTTGCAGGTGTCACCAAAGACTTAACCGACACCTACAACGCAGGCAATATCGTGCGCGAAGTGGCGACCATTTGCGGCGGAAAAGGCGGCGGAAAACCAGATATGGCAATGGCTGGCGGCACAGAACCTAAGAAATTGAAAGAAGCTTTAGCAATAGTTTCTACGATACTATAAGAAAAAATTAAGGGTGGGGGATTGGGCGTGGATAAACAGAAAATTCTAGAAAGTGCCAAGGTTTGGTTTAGGGAAACTGTTGCTCAAAACCATATTGTTAATACAGATAAATTAACTAACCCGAAAGAGTTTAATATAAATCCTTTTACTGCCGTATACCTTGCAAACTTTCTTACGGGTAATTCAAAACCTGAAAGTATTGCTAAAGCGTTATTATTTCCGCGTGTTTTAGGCACTTCAATCTCAACTACGTTTGGTAATGGTGTCCAACAGTTTACCAATGATGTGTTGGGTGCGTTTGGAAGCACAACCAATGGCATTGATATTGAGTTTACCGACCAACTGGATGGATACAAAAAATATTGCCAGCTTAAATCTGGGCCAAACACCATCAATAAAGATGACGTGGAAACGATTGCAGGTCATTTCAAAGGTGTGATTAACCTTGCACGAACCAATAATTTGCGTGTGACTCATAATGATATGATTGTGGGCGTGATTTATGGAGAAGTTGAGCAATTAAGCAGCCATTACAAGCGCATTACATCACAATATGATTTTCCTGTGCATATTGGGCAAGAATTTTGGCATAGGTTGACTGGCGATGAACATTTTTATCAAGATTTGATTGCTGCTGTGGGTTCTGTTGCGATAGAAGCTGATTATAGTAGTGAATTTCAAGAGGTTATTCGTGAACTATCAGAGAGCGAAACTATACAAAAAATGAGTAACCATAACTAAGGTTTGACTTCACCTAAATAGTTCTTATTGTTGTAACCATGACTAAGGTTGCTGAAAAAGAAAAAACTTATTCTGATTATTACTCGCTTGCGCAAGTTGCTGATATATTAAGTGTTTCTAAAGAAACACTGCGCCGATGGGACAACAATGGGACTATGGTTGCAGAGCGTTGTCCTGAAAACAACTATCGTGTTTATCACCGTTCCCAATTAGAACTTTTTGAATCCGCGCAATCTTTATTCACAGGAAAGTGGGACGAAGAACTTAAGATAAAACCTATGCGTCCTTATAAGTTAATAGAGCTATTTGCTGGAACGGGTGGACTAGCCATTGGCTTGGAAAAAGCAGGCTTTAAATCTGTATTGCTTAATGAAATTGATAAACATGCTTGCAACACATTGCGAAAAAATAGACCTGACTGGAATGTAGTGGAAGGAGATATATCCCAAATTGATTTCACACCTTATCATGGAAAAATTGACATTTTAACAGGTGGTTTCCCTTGCCAAGCATTCTCCTACGCTGGCAATAAAAGGGGCTTTGAAGATACAAGAGGCACACTATTTTTTGAATTTGCAAGAGCAGTTAAAGAAACAAAGCCTAAAGTGATATTGGCTGAAAATGTACGTGGTTTATTAAAACATGACAATGGTCAGACTTTAGAAACGATGAAACGTACGATTGATGAGCTTGGTTATCAACTGGTTGAACCTAGAGTGCTAAAAGCGATGTTTTATCAAGTGCCACAAAAGCGAGAACGCTTATTATTGGTTGGTATTCGTAAAGACCTTGCCGAGTTTGCTAAATTCAAATGGCCCTCTCCGTACCAACGGATTATGGCACTCAAGGATGCCTTGAAGAAGGGTGAACTTTATGATTCGGATGTTCCCGTTTCAGAAGGTCAAAAGTATCCTGAAAAGAAGAAAAAGGTACTCGATTTAATTCCACAGGGTGGGTATTGGCGTGATTTACCTGAAAAATTACAAAAAGAGTACATGATGAAAAGCTATTACCTTGGTGGTGGTAAAACAGGTATGGCAAGACGGCTATCATGGGAAGAACCAAGTCTTACCTTAACGTGCGCGCCTGCTCAGAAACAAACAGAACGCTGCCATCCCGAAGAAACAAGGCCGCTAACGGTTAGAGAATATGCACGTATTCAAACATTTCCTGATGATTGGGAGTTTGCAGGGCCAATAACGTCACAGTACAAACAAATTGGTAATGCAGTTCCTGTTAATTTAGCTTATGCCATGGGCAGGGCTTTGGTGCGCTTGTTGAATGATATTGAGCTGATTCAAGCACCGTCAACCAGAAAGATTCATCATTGAAGTATACCAACGACAAAGGATTATCCTAACATGAGCCAAGGCTTTGAAATTCAAGTGTTTAACCGCAATGAAAACAAAATGGACATTGAAAAAGTCTATGGTGATGGGGCAGTGAAGTTTGCCTATGGCAATCCAATAGGGCGACTTTTGGGGCCTATCATTGCCAGTAAAATGCTTAGTCAACTATACGGAAAATCACAAGATAGTTTAAAGTCTGGGCAAAAGGTTGCACCTTTTATCAAAAACTTTGAAATCCCGATTGAGCAGTATCAAAAAGGCTCGCTTCAAGATAACCCGATTGAAACATCGTATCGCTCATTTAATGAGTTTTTTATTCGTAAATTCAAAGAAGGGCAGCGCAGCTTCACCACCAACTCGCAAGAGATGGGTGCTTTTGCTGAGGCGCGATATTTTGCCCATGCAAACATGACGGATGAGTTGACTGTGCCCGTCAAAGGCTCGATGTTGCGCGCGGTTGACCTGATTGCCGATGCTGAGATCGCCCAAGACTTTATTGGTGGTCCGCTGATGATTGCGCGACTTTGCCCTGTGGATTATCACCGCTACCATTATCCTGATGATGGCAAAACGCTGAAATCATTCACTGTTGCTGGTGATTTGCATTCGGTGAACCCATTGGCACTCAAGTATAGGCAAGATATTTTTATCAAAAATGAGCGCCGTGTTTCGATTCTAGACACAGACCACTTTGGCAAGCTTGCTTATATTGAAGTGGGTGCGACTTGCGTGGGTAAAATTGTGCAAACCTTTGATGAATCCAAACCATTTAAGAAAGGTGATGAAAAAGGCTATTTTCTGTTTGGCGGAAGCACGGTGCTATTGTGTGGCGAAAAGGGAAAATGGTCGCCTTCCCAGGATATTTTAGACAACACCAAACAAGGCATTGAAACGTATATCCAACTTGGTGATATCGTCGCCCAAGCTCAAGATATGCCCACCTTGAGGGATAAATGAACAACAATGATTTCAATAAGGGATTGTTAGACTTTATTAAGCAATCACCCACACCTTTTCATGCCGTGCAGAACATGGTAAACACACTAGAAAACGCTGGTTTTCAGCGTTTAGATGAGAAAAAACAATGGTTTAAACAGGAAAATCAGGTGCAAGGTCGCTATTTTGTAACCCGCAATGATTCTTCGATTGTTGCTTTTGACATCAAGCAGCCATTGCTGGAGCAAGGGATTCGCATGGTGGGGGCGCATACAGATAGCCCGTGTTTAAAAGTGAAACCCAACCCTGAACTGGTGCGCCAAGGTTATTTGCAGTTGGGCGTTGAAGTCTATGGCGGGGTGTTGCTCAACCCTTGGTTTGACCGTGATTTATCGCTGGCAGGGCGGGTGAGTTATGAAGATGAATCGGGCGACATAACACATCAATTGGTGGATTGGAAAAAAGCCATTGCGGTGATTCCAAGCCTTGCCATTCATTTGGATAGGGAGGCTAACGACAAACGCAGCATCAATAAACAACAGCATTTGCCGCCTGTATTGATGCTGGTGTCGGATAGTCAAACAAGCTTAAACGACCTATTACTTGAACAGTTAAACGAGAAATCAAGCAAAGCGGTGTCTGTGTTGGACTATGAATTGAGCTTTTATGATGTACAGCCGCCTGCGATTGTGGGTTTAAATGATGACTTTATAAGCAGTGCGCGATTGGATAACTTGCTCAGTTGTTATACTGGGCTGATGGCTTTGATAAATGATGAAAACACACAAAACACATTGCTTGTATGCAATGACCACGAAGAAGTGGGCAGTGTTTCAGCGGCTGGAGCGCAAGGAAACTTCTTGGAATCTGTATTGCAACGCTTAACAGGGAATCATGAGGCATTTGCGCGTTTGATGGCATCCAGTGTAATGATTTCTGTGGATAATGCGCATGCAGTTCACCCTAATTTTGCCGATAAACATGATGCCAACCACGGCCCAATCATCAATGATGGTCCTGTGATTAAAATCAATGCCAATCAACGTTATGCCAGCAACAGCGAAACCTCTGCCATGTTTAAGCAATGGTGCGCCAGCGCGGATGTGCCTGTGCAATCGTTTGTGGTGCGCTCGGATATGGGTTGCGGCAGCACGATTGGCCCGATTACGGCGAATAATCTTGGTGTACGCACGGTGGATGTGGGGGTGCCAACCTTTGCCATGCACTCGATTCGTGAGCTTGCAGGCACAAAAGATGCTGCTTATTTGTATCAGGTGTTGCGGCAGTATTTGACTGATTAATTAGGCTTTGAAAAGTTAAATGCCATCCAGTCATAAAGCTGCTGAGCTGTAACTTGCTCTAGTGTAATGCTTTCAAACTCATCATGCGGGTCTTTATCTTTGAAACAAAATTGATAGCTGACGACATCGGGTTGATCATCATGAAAGATAAGCAAGATGCGTTTACCCGTCTTTAAACAATCAATGGTCATCGCATCCGCAGGCACGCCTCTTTTTCGCATCTGCGTGTTCACACTTACAATAGGATCAATATCACTATAATTCTGTTGAATGTTGGCGTGGGCTTGTGTGACCAGCTCATAAACGCCTGTTATTGCCTTTTCAGTCATTGGGTTCCCTCAGCGTCTTTAGCTCAATACCCACAGTATTTTACTGCCACTAACCATGATTCTAGCAGCTTGAACGATATATTGTAGTTGTAGGTTTCGATGAAACTGGTTGTCCATATTTAAAAATAAAAAAGGAGCTGCATTTCTGCAACTCCTTAATTTTTAACCAAATATTTGGCGTCCCCAAGGGGATTCGAACCCCTGTTGCCGCCGTGAAAGGGCAGTGTCCTAGGCCGACTAGACGATGGGGACCTAGGTCGAACGCGGCGAATCATATAAACAATGATGACCGCGTCAACATATTAAAAAATGGTGCGCCCACCTGGACTCGAACCAGGGGCCCACGGATTAAAAGTCCGCTACTCTACCAACTGAGCTATAGGCGCATACAACAAATTTAACAATCCAAGGCACGTTGGCACCTCTGAATGGCGCGGATTATGGTGTGAGAAATTCATCTGTCAAATATCAATTTCATGCTTCCTGTTTTTATAGCTTAGGTGTTAGTGTTAGGCTATGAAATACCAACCTGTTCCAGATTATCATATGCACACACCGCGCTGTAATCATGCTGTGGGAGAGGTGCGAGAATATGCGGAAATGGCGATTCAACGTGGTTTGAAAGAGATTGGCATGTCTGATCATTCACCCATGCCTAATGGTTTTGATGCGGCGTGGCGTATGGATGCTGCTGAATTGCCAGATTATTTGCAGGAAGTAGAGGATGTTCGAGATGCATTGGCTGGGCAACTTATCGTGCGTGTAGGGCTTGAAGCTGATTTTCATCCTGGTACTGAAGATGTAGTGCAAGTGATGATTGATGGTTATGCATGGGATTATGTCATGGGTTCGGTGCATTATATTGGCGATTGGGCATTTGATAACCCAGATGAAGAAGGGCGTTGGGAAGCTGTGAATGTTGAAGATGCCTATTGTGATTATTTTGATTTGGTAGCTCGCTCTGCGGCAACGGGTATGTTTGACATCATTGGGCACCCTGATTTAATCAAGAAGTTTGGTCAGCGTCCCCCAGCAGGCAGCAAGCGAGTGGATAGGGCAGAGTCGTTGATGTTGGAAGCTGTGAAGGCATCTGAGACTGTGTTGGAAATTAGTTCGGCTGGATTGCGTAAACCTGTTGCTGAAATCTATCCGCATATGCGCATTGTTGAAAAGGCTGCTGCTATGGGTATTCCTTTTTGTTTTGGTTCCGATGCACATGCGCCTAATGAAGTTGGCTATGGCATGGATGCATGTTTGGATATATTACAATCGTGTGGTGTTGATGAGGTTGTGGCTTTTGAGAAGCGACAACGCCGTATGATTGCGATTCGAGAAGTGACATGAAGGGCACAGTCTTGATTACAGGAGCTTCGGGTGGTTTTGGGGTGTTGTTTGCCCAAGCTTTTGAGGAGCAAGGTTACTCTTTATTATTGCATGGTCGTGATAAAGCTCGCCTGCAATTGACACTGGATAGCCTAAAGCAACCAGAGTTACACCGCACACTGTTGAGTGGGCTTTCTGCGCGTAAAGATGTTAATGAACTCATTGAAAAAATTATGCAGGAAGATGATTTGGTGGGTATTGTGAATAACGCAGGCTTTGGCACTTGGGGTGCTTTTGAAATGTGTGAAAATGTRCCGCAACTGGATGTATTGCGCGTTGATTTGCTTGCACCTGTGATGTTAAGTCATGCTTTATTGCCTCGCTTAAAGCGTAAGCATGGTTTTATGGTGAATGTATCATCATTGGCGGGTGAAACACCATTGCCTTATATGAGTACCTATGGTGCGGCAAAGGCTGGTTTAACTTTTTGGAGTGAGGCACTGCGTGCTGAGCTTCAGGGCATGGTTACGGTTGTAACACTGGCCCCAGGACCTTCGCCGACTGGCTTTCGTGATGTCTCAGGCGCACCAAAAGGTAAAGGTGGTTTGTTTAGCACGTCTCCAAGCATTGTGGTTGAAGCGGCGATGCAGAGCTTGTCTCAAGGTGGCGGTTATTGTGTGCCAGGCTGGCGGCATAAAGCCTTATGGTGTGTACAAACGCTGATGCCACGCATGTTATCGTTGCCTATCATGGCACGTTATCTCAAACCATAATATTTCGTGAACAAACCTTGTTATCAATTGCGAATTTCGTCTAGAGCCAAACATGCGCGAATTACGATTAAGCCCAGTCGCCAGATCGAGGTGGTATTGCCTTTGGGTATGCCTAGCTCTGAGGCAGATAAGCTTGTATTGCAACAGCAGCAATGGATTGAACGAACACTGATGCGTATGCAGCAACAAGCACCTGCGGTGGATGCAGGGCTTCCTGCATACATTGAATTACGGGCAATCGCTGAGCAAGTGCACGTGGTGCAAGTGGCAATGCAGAAAAAGCCTCTGATTTGGAATCAAGATATATTGCAGTTATCCGTTTCTAATAATGAATCTTGTAGTGATGAAGCTGGTGTGGCTGAATTGCTTAGAGATTGGTTAAAGGTGTATGCGAAAGAGCGCTTGCCTGATTTATTGAAAAAGGTTGCTTTAGATATGCAGGTTGATTATCGAGGTGTATCGGTTCGTTTGCAAAAGGCACGCTGGGGAAGTTGTTCAATGCAGAGGAATATTAGTTTGAACGCTAAATTATTATTACTGCCTCCAAAGATTGTGCGTTATGTCTTGGTGCATGAGTTATCACATTTGAAGCATATGAATCATTCAGCTTCATTCTGGCAGTATGTTGAGCAGTTTGAGCCTGATTATCGTAAAAGCAGGGCTGAGTTGCGCCAGTTATCTATGGCTTTGCCTGCATGGCTATATCGTTAATTGTACAAGGTATAAAAAAAGTCTACGATATGTCATGGGTCAGCAGCGACTTGTAAGTTATTTGTGTGGCGCTTGTCCAATGTGGTATCTTAAATAAAAGAAGGTGGATTCAAGAATGGCTATAAAACAAGCTCCTTTATCACCTAGACTATCTATTTACCGTTGGCTGCCAGGCATGGTTGCCAGCATTGCGCATCGCGCTAGCGGGGTTGTTTTGGTGCTTTCAGTGCCATGTTACCTTTGGATATTACATGGTATGACAGGCTCACCGCAAGATTTTGATGCGGCTGTRGCYYTMTTGCATRCGCCTTTSGGGCGAYTAAGYTTRTGGTTGGCTTCTGTGGCRCTTATTTATCACTTTTGTAATGGCATTCGYTTTCTTTGYYTGGATGCWGGYTGGGGKGAGTCGCGTGATGGGATGCGAAACTCAGCGCGTGTGGTGATTGCGATTGCCGCGATTGCTGCTGTTCTGCTTGGAGTTCTGTTATGGTAAAGACACCCAAAGATTTAGGCTCTGCGCACTCAGGTTTTAAAGATTGGTATTGGCAACGTTTGAGTGCAGTTGTACTGGCAGTATTGTTGCCAGGCGCATTTATATTGCTATGGAGTGTTTATACGGGTGCTTTGGATCAGTTCGGTTTGCTTGATTGGCTGGAYTCATTTGTTTCAAGAYTATTGCATACMCTGTTGATTGTTGCYTTGATTGTGCATGCWTATATGGGTTTAAAGGTSATGATTGAAGATTATRTTCATRCTGGTTTGCGTGTTYTKYTGATTGGMTTGATGCTGGTCATGATGAGYTTGTTTGGTATGTGGTGGTTGGCATTGATTTGGGCKTGGGKAGGCTAAGGRTGGCTTATTTATCCACAGATAAAGTTGAACATCATTTTCATGATGTGGTKATTATYGGKGCWGGTGGKGCTGGTTTGCGTTGTGCRTTGCAATTGGCGGAGAAAGGGCATCGTGTGGCAGTGGTCTCCAAGGTTTTACCAACACGCTCGCATACTGTAGCTGCGCAAGGTGGGATGAATGCAGCATTGGGCAATGTTTCTTCCGATCATTGGCATTGGCATATGTACGATACCATCAAAGGCTCAGATTATTTGGGCGATCAGGATGCCATCGAATATATGTGTCGGGCGGCACCGCAGTTGGTGCGTGAGTTGGAGCATCAGGGCGTGCCATTTTCGCGTTTGGAGAATGGCAAAATTTATCAACGCGCCTTTGGCGGACAATCACGCGAATTTGGTGAGGGTGGTCAAGCCTCGCGTACATGTGCGGCAGCAGATCGTACTGGGCATGCAATTTTGCATACCATGTATCAACAGAACCTAAAAGCAGGCACGCATTTTTATGAGGAGTTCTTTGCACTTGATTTAATCACCGATGATGGCGGTTGTCAGGGTGTGATGGCATGGGATATTGCCAAGGGCGCGTATCATCTATTTCAGGCAAAAGCGGTCATTTTGGCAACAGGTGGGGCTGGGCGTATTTTTCAAACAACAACCAACGCCCATATCTGCACAGGAGATGGCGGCGCATTAGCGTTGGATGCAGGCTTGCCAGTGGAAGATATGGAGTTTTTCCAATTTCATCCAACTGGCATTGCCCATGTTGGTCCGTTAATTAGCGAAGCGGTACGTGGTGAAGGTGGTTATTTGCTTAACGCTGAAGGCGAGCGTTTTATGGAGCGTTATGCACCGACTGCCAAGGATTTGGCAAGCCGTGATGTGGTTTCACGTGCCATTGCGATTGAAGTGAAAGAGGGGCGTGGTTGTGGTCCGAATAAAGATTATGCGCTTTTGAAACTCGATCATTTGGGCGCAGATGTTATTTTAGAGAAACTGCCCAATATTCATGAGTTAGCGTTGCGTTTTGCAGGGGTGGATTGTACCAAAGAGCCTATTCCAGTGCAGCCGACAGCCCATTATACCATGGGTGGCGTGCCAACCAATCGTTTTGGTGAAGTTGTATATAATAAAGGCGATGATTGTGATGTGACCATGCCTGGTTTGTATGCGGTGGGTGAAGGGGCGTGTGTATCGGTGCATGGGGCGAATCGCTTGGGTGGCAATTCATTGCTTGAAATTATCGTGTTTGGGCGGGCATGTGGTAATCGGGTGATGAAGCGTTTGAAAGAGCATCGTTATCACCCCAAACTTGATGCCGATTGTTGGCAAGATGGTGTTGTGCGGGTGGATCGCTGGTTGGATGAGCACCAGCAGGGTGGCGATGTTGAATGTATTGCTGTGTTGCGTGAAGACATGCAGCATATTATGCAAACATATTTCAGTGTTTATCGTACCGATGCGGTGATGGCAGAGGGTGTGGAGAAAATTGAAGGCTTGGCAAGTCGCATGTCCAAGCTGGTGATTGAAGATAAAAACAAGGTGTTTAATACAGAGTTGATTGAAGCGTTGGAGCTGGAAAACCTGATGGCTTTGGCACGGGTGACTGCGGCGGGTGCTCTGGCTCGACAAGAATCGCGCGGCGCACATGCGCGTGATGATTATCCTGAACGTGATGATGATGTTTGGATGAAACATACCTTGGGCTCAATTCTAAATGGTAAGGTATCGCTGGATTACAAGGCTGTGCGCACACGGCCCATGACGGTGGAATCGTTCCCCCCTCAAAAGCGGGTGTACTGATATGACGAATATAATCCGTATCGAAATTTATCGTTATAATCCTGAGGAAGATGCAGAGCCGCATATGCAGGCATTTGAAGTGCCTTTGGAAAAGAAGGGTATGAAATTACTCGATGTGCTCAATTATATTAAAGGGCATATGGATGGAACACTCACCTATCGACGCTCTTGTGGAGAGGGTGTGTGTGGCTCGGATGGCATGAATATCAATGGTGTGAATGGTTTGGCATGCATTACACCGATTGAGGGCTTGAAGCAGCCGATTAAGGTGCGTCCATTACCAAGTATGGAAGTCATTCGCGATTTGGTTGTCGATACCACACACTTTTTTGATCAATACCGTCAAATTAAACCGTGGTTGCAATCAACAAGACCAACACCAGAGCATGAACGTTTGCAAACACCCGATGAACGCGCTGAATTGGATGGTTCGTACGAATGTATTATGTGTGGATGTTGCACCACATCGTGCCCATCATGGTGGTGGAATGGTGATCGTTTTATGGGGCCAGCCGTGTTATTGCAAGCAGACCGCTGGATTAAAGATTCGCGAGATGAAGCCACTGGAGAACGACTAGATCAATTGGAAGATGCGTTTAAGCTTTATCGTTGTCATCAGATTATGAATTGTATGGAAGCTTGTCCGAAAGGCTTGAATCCAACAGCGGCTATCAATCATATCAAACGAACATTGCTTAATCGGAAATCATAGTAGCCTACGAATAATTAAGGGTGAAGTGGCTTGTATGCTGAAAGCATAAAGCTACTAGAAGTGGGTACTTATGGCTTATTCAAAGTTTCCTTAATATAGCTTGGGGGCGGTAATTTGGACAACCAATTAATCACAAAACGAAGTGCCAAAAGTATTTCTAGGCAGTTACTATTGTGTGCTTCTTTTACGGCTGTGCTTTCTATTTTATACATAGGAGGAACGTTCCAGTCTGCCCATCATGTGATTTCCGATTTGTTGCAGACTCATTTGACACCGACTCTTAGTGAAAAACCCGTTGTATACCTTTTGATTACCGATGCAAGTCTGATTGAGGCCAGTGAGGAGGATGGAATCAGTTGGCCTTGGCCTCGCTCTGCATATGCGGAAGCGATTCGCTTTTTAAAGGAAGCAGGAGCCAAAGAAATTGTTTTTGATATGATTTTCACAGAACGCTCAGTGCATGGGGTTGAGGATGATATTGGTTTTGCCAATGCTCTTGGAGAAGATGGTGTCATGCTGGCAACACTTTCAAGTCAAAGCCGAAGTGAAATGTCTGAACAGGCATCACAAAAAAACTTTCAAATGGCGAAAAAATTTGGACTGAATATTGTGGGTGCTCATAAAAACATGTTTCGAAATTATCCTTTTTTGAGAACACCTGTGGCAGATATTACAAATAAAGCGGAAGGAATAGGTGATGTAAAATTTATTCAGGATAGCGATGGTGTAGGTCGCCGTATTCCGATGCTTGTACGAAGTGGGAATATGTATCTTCCATCACTTGCTTTAACTTCTGCGGCATCATTTCTTGGTATTACTTCGTATCAAATGAAAGGCAGGTATTTGTCGTTATCTGGGCCATCCATAACGCGGAGAATACCACTTGATACCGAAGGTATGGCTCGCCCTCGTTATTATGGAGACTCTAATATTTATGAAAAGTACCTACTGTTGCGGGTGATTAAATCACAGATTGTTATGGATGAGGGGGGTGTTCCTTATTATGACCCCGCTTTATTTAAAGATAAAATTGTTATTATTGGAGCTGATGCAACTGAATTAAAAGATTTTCGACCGAACCCCTTTAATAAATCAAATGATTCTGGTGTGCATTACCATGGTACTGCAATCCATAATATTTTGGCGGGTTCTTTTTTAGAAAGCAGATATGAGCCTATTTATGTGTTACCTGTACTTTTTTTAACATCATTTATTTTGGTTTTTATCTCTGCAAGATACAGAGCCGCGATTGGCTTCGTCTTTACATTTTTACTGCTTGCCCTGACTTATGGGGTTGCGATATACCTATTCAAATATAACGACTTACTGATTGATGTAGCTGCAACGTCTATTAATTTGATTGCTTGTTTTATTTTGGCAACTGGTTTTAATTATGTGGTAGAGGCGAGGCAGCGACTCTTTATTACCAGTGCATTTGGTCAGTATATGTCGCCTGATGTCGTAACTGCCTTGGTCGACGATCCTACTCGTTTGGAATTGGGCGGAGAGGTGCGGACTATGACTGCATTTTTTTCTGATATTCAAGGTTTTTCAAGTATTTCTGAGAAACTTTCTCCAGAAGATTTGGTGGCATTACTCAATGAGTATCTGAGTGAAATGTGTGATATTATTGGTCGCTACCAAGGTACAGTGGATAAATTTGAAGGGGATGCGATCATGGCTTTTTGGGGTGCTCCCGTATATACTGATGAGCATGCTAAACTTGCACTGCAAGCCTCATTGGCAATGCAGCAAAGGTTACAAGAGCTTCGTCAAAAATGGATTGCTGAAGGTAAGCATCCACTTTATGTGAGAATGGGTATTAACAGCGGACCTATGTTGGTTGGCAATATGGGCTCTCGTAGTAGAATGGATTATACGATTATGGGGGACGCGGTGAATCTTGCATCTCGCCTTGAAGGAGCGAATAAGTTTTACGGCACCTATTTGATGTTGTCGGAGAGTACAAAAAGGCTTGTGGGTGAACTGTTTATTACTAGGGAACTTGATTGCATTCAGGTTATGGGCAAAGAGAAACCAGTACATGTTTATGAACTGCTCGGAAAGAAAGGAAACGTTGCAAAGCATAAGCTGGCAATGGTGTTGTTATTTGAAGAGGGATTAACGAAGTATCGGGAAGGTTGTTTTGCCGAAGCAAAGAAACTATTTATAGAAGTGATGGATTTGATGCCAAACGACCCACCATCACTTGAATTCTTGCATAGAATGGAAGAGATGGGCGACAATGTGGTTTTAGGAGAGTGGAATGGTGTATTTAAAGCAGATTCTAAGGGGTAGCCTCATCGTAACACTGATGCTGCTACTGTTCACACCAGCGTATGCAGCAAACCACCTCAAAAAAGGGAGTTTACTACGCATTACCATTTCTCAGGCATTGCTGAAAGATTCACCTCATTCATTTGGTAGCACGTTGATAAAAAAACTGCTTAAAGGTAGTTCTGTCACCTATATAGAAACATCGGGTATCTATTACCGTGTATCGTATGAACAGAAAACAGGTTATATCACTGCAAAATCGGTCGTGGATGCAAAAAAGTTTAAAAGTTTTTCTCGTTCTGGAGAAATAACGCAATCAGATATGGCGGCTGCTACCAAGGGTTTYTCTTCAGAAGTRGARCAAGAAAAYCGTAAAAATAAAAAGTTRCGCTATGATTTAATTGATAAAGCTGAAAAGCTTTCGATGGTTATTAACCCAGATACTGAGTTTAGAGGATTTCGTAAAGAAGGGAAGCTTGGAGAGTATGCTCATGAGTAAGAGAATCTTTACATTTTTGATGCTTATGTTCTTTCCTATTTCACTTACCCAAGGTTTTGATTTCAATATTGGCAAGGTTATTCAGTTTGGGAAAANTGTATCCAAGGCAAGCAAATCTTTTTCTGAAGAGGAGCGTTATTACATAGGGCGAGCGAGTGGTGCTAGGTTGCTTGCAGACCATCATTTACTCAACCAAAAACAACTACAACGTTATGTCTCTGCGNYTSSGMMGMSCYKSKCAATGGCATCGGCAAGGCCAGAGGTATATGCGGGTTATCATTTTATCGTACTGGATGAGCCAGAGCGCGTGAATGCTTATGCTGTGCCAGGAGGCTTTATCTTTATCACGACAGGGTTGATTGCTAAAGCAGCTAATGAAGATGAATTGGCTGCGATTTTGGCCCATGAGGTATCTCATATTGTTCTTGATCATCCAGTGACTTCCATCAAAAAGCAGTATAGGGATCAGTTGACGAAAGATATTCTTAGTGAAGCTGCTAAAGAGTTTGTGTCAGAGGATGTAAGAAGGGTAGGTAACCTTGTTGGAGGCTTGGATAAACTCTCTGGTATGTTGGTTGATCATGCCGCCAAAGGTTATAGCCGTTCGAAAGAAAAAGAGGCTGATCTGGAAGCCATTCATATTTTACGGGTGGCTGGTTATGATCCGAGCTATTTCCCTCAAATTTTGGGTAAATTAAGTGCAATAGGAGAAAGTCAATCTGGCACCCATGGGAAACCAAAGGAAAGGGCGCGTGCGATTGCCAAGAAGCTTTTAAATGATAAACCGCTCTACACCATTGAGAAGAGAGCCGCGCGTTTTAGTGATATAATGGGTGTAGAAATGAATGTGTCGAAAAGTAAACGTGAAATATAGCACAGCACGTGGCTAACCAAGTAGCGCAAACAAAGAGGTTGGATAGTGATAGGAAGTCAAAAAAATATCGCAAAAGAAGAATCAATTGAGTTTAGCAGCGTTAACACCAATGATTTACGCCGATTGCGTTATCGTTTGAAGCGGCAGGGTATGCTGGAACTGGATGCATGGCTGTCTAGTTTGGATGATGCTTTATTGGCTGGTGATGAGCGTGTTATTTCTGCTATGAACGCATTGTTGTCATGCGAAGCACCAGAATTATTGGCTATGATGCATGGGGATGCGCCTGTGCCAAACATACTAAAAATATACTTGCAGAAACTATAATCATGAAACTGTTATTAATCGTTTGGATAAGTATGCTTTTATGTGTGTTTTCGGCATGTAGTCATGCATCTGAGAAAATAGATCTTATTTCGATGCCTGTGGTTGATGCTGGGTTGGTATTTGATCCTATTGAACTGGATATGGGAGATGTTTTAGAAGGAGAAAAAGCGACTGCGACAATCTTGATTCGCAATAATGGTGATGGGTTTGCTCAAATTGTAAAAGTGGAAAGCTCCTGTGGATGCACGACGGTTGAGCCTGAAACACAGATGCTAGCAGGTGGGGCGTTTACACCCTTGCATGTAGAGGTGGATACATTCGGTAAGCTTGGTGATATTCGTAAATCAATCACCATGACAGATCAGTATGGTAAGCAGAGCACCGCTTGGTTAATGCTGCATGTTACAAAGAATCCGCATGTTATGGGTGAAAATCGCAGTATTTTTGATGGCAAATGTGCGGCATGTCATGCTGCCCCTGCCAAAGGCAAAGTTCTTGGTTTTGAAATTTATACTGCTGTATGCGTGATGTGCCACGGTGCGGGAGCGAAAGGGGCTTATGCTCCTAGCTTGCTTGCAATCAATGATGAAGATACGTTAARTRCGTTGATTGCAAACGGTACAGGCACACATCACATGCCAGCATTTATTCAGGAAAAAGGAGGTCCATTAACGCAAAAGCAGATAAACGCGCTTGCAAAATGGATTATATCTCTGGACGAATAGCGCTTATATGAGTATAAATTCGCCCTTATGAAAAATATTATTATTGCTCCTTCAATCCTGTCGGCAGATTTTGCCAACCTAGAAAAAGAAATTCGTGCCATTGATGTTGGTGGYTGTGATTGGGTTCACATCGATGTTATGGACGGTKSTTTTGTRCCWCCRATCACYATTGGTGACAATATTGTGAAGGCTATTCGCCCACATACTAAAAAAGTTTTAGACGTGCATTTGATGGTTGAAAATCCAGATCGTCAGGTTGAAGCGTTTGCCAAAGCTGGCGCGGATATCATTACCATCCACCAAGAAGCTTGTGTGCATCTTGAGCGCACATTGCAGTTGATTCGTTCATTGGGCTGTAAAGCGGGTGTTTCTTTGAATCCTGGAACGCCGTTATCAACCATTAAGAATGTATTGCATTGTGTTGATTTGGTTCTATTGATGAGTGTAAACCCAGGTTATGGTGGGCAATCATATATCCATGCTGTAACGGATAAAATCGCAGAAGCACGTAAAATGCTTGATGATGCGGGTTCAGATGCGCACCTACAAGTAGATGGCGGCGTAAACACAGCGACAGTTGCCGAAGTATGTGGTGCTGGCGCTGATGCCATTGTTGCAGGTTCTGCTGTTTATAATAAGCCTGATTATGCTGCGGCAATGCAAGAGTTGCGTGAGTTGGCATAAGCTTTAAAAAGTTTGTAAATAGCGGGGCTTCTTTAGCCTCGCTTATTTGTAAAATGTTGTAAAAACTTGAGGGGAGGATAGCTATGACAGAAAAGGCGAATGAGTCACGCCGTAATTTTTTGTATCTTGCTGCCGGTGGTTTGGGTGGTGTAGCTGCGGCTGCGACAGTCATACCATTTATTGGTAGTATGTTACCTGCTGCAGATACACTAGCGGCATCAAAAACTGAATACGATGTGTCAACTGTTGCTGAAGGGCAATTGGTGGTGATTCAATGGCAAGGGAAGCCAGTGTTTGTTACCAATCGTACACCAGCATTATTAAAGCAACTTGATGGGCATGATGATATGTTGAAAGACAAGGATTCAATGGCCACTGATGCGGTGAGTGCTGAATGGTTGACCGATGAAAATCGTAAATACCGTTCGATTAAAAAAGAATATTTGATTGTTGTAGCAAGCTGCACACATTTGGGTTGCATTCCTGGTTATAAACCAAGTGCGGGTCGTGCAGAATGGGGTGATTCTGTTCCAGAAGATTGGCCTGGTGGTTGGCATTGTCCATGTCATGGTTCTTTGTATGACTTATCAGCGCGTGTGATTAATGGTTCACCCGCGCCGTTTAACTTGTATTTGATGCCATATAAATATCTCACTGACACCAAAGTCGTGATTGGGTAAGGGGATATATACGATATGTTAAATACAATTATGAAAACAAAAATATTTGGCTGGATTGATCGTCGTACGGGTGCTGCGGATATTATTAAATCGCAGTTGACTGAATATCCTGCACCGAAAAATCTAAATTATATGTGGAACTTTGGTTCCCTAGCTTTGTTGGTTCTGGTTTTACAGATTCTAACAGGCATTTTCTTGGCGATGTATTACAAACCATCTGCTGCATTTACCTATGGTGCTTATACTGTCGCATTTGATTCCGTTGAACGCATTATGCGCGATGTGAATTTTGGTTGGTTGATTCGTTATATGCATGCAGTGGGTGCTTCGGCATTCTTTGTTGTGGTTTATATGCATATTGGTCGTGGTTTGTATTATGGTTCTTATAAAGAGCCGCGCGAATTACTGTGGATTATCGGTGTTGTTATCTTGTTGATTATGCAAGGTGCTGCATTCTTCGGTTATCTATTACCTTGGGGCCAAATGTCTTTCTGGGGTGCGACTGTAATTACCAATTTGTTTGGTGCTTTACCAATTATTGGTGAGTTTTTGCAAGAAGTATTGCGTGGTGGTTTTGCTGTTGGTGATCCAACATTGAACCGTTTCTTCTCATTGCATTATCTTTTCCCATTGTTGTTGGTGGCTATTGTTGGTGGACATATTCATGCCTTGCATGTGGTTCACTCCAATAATCCTGATGGCATTGATCTTACCAAAGATGAAGAGAAGATTATGTTCCATCCTTACTACACAGTAAAAGATGCGTTTGGTGTGGCTGTATTCTTGTTGTTCTATTGCTACTTTGTATTCTTTAATCCGCAGGCTTGGGGTTACTTTATTGAAGTRGATAAYTATGTRCCTGCMAAYAACTTATYAACACCWGCGCATATYGCRCCAGTTTGGTATTTAACACCKTGGTAYACYATYTTGCGTTCATTTGAATCMAARTTRCTKGGTGTRGTTATGATGGGTGCTTCMTTGGCAATCTTGTTTGCAYTGCCKTTCTTGGATCGCTCSAAGGTTCGTTCAGCRCGTTACCGTCCCGTRTTYAARCAAATGGTTTATTTGTTCTTTGTGACTGTGATTGTAYTGGGYTACTGTGGACATTCAGCRCCRACASCAACACTTAAATTGATTGGTCAGATTGCGACRACGTATTAYTTCGCATTCTTCCTATTATTGTTGGTCGTGCCGAAATTTGAAAARACYAAACCAGTRCCGGAGGGGATTTAATATGAAGTTGAAACAATTATTAATCGCTGTTGGTACTTTGGCARYTGTATCRTTTTCGCAAAGTGCGATTGCCAGTGAAGGGCATGGCCCAGCATTAAAACATGCTGAGATTGATGTGACTGATCAGGCGCAAATACGTCGTGGACTAACTGTCTTTACAGATGTTTGTATGGGTTGTCACTCGGCAACATATGTAACCTATAAGGGGTTGATGGATTACCCTGAAATCGGTTTGAGCCGTGAAGAGGTTGATGAGCTTCGTGGAGATAGTGCGATTACTGACGGTATGCGTACAGATCTTTCGCCTGAAGATGCAGAAGCATCTTATGGTAAAGTTCCACCTGATTTGTCATTGATTGTGCCTGCACGTCGTGGTGGTGCAAATTATGTGTACTCACTGATGACTGGTTTCGTACATGATCCTGATGGTAAGGTTCCTGAAGGTAACTATAATGAGTATTTTGTGGGTAATCGTATTGCGATGCCAGATCCATTGGCATGGTTGGATCATGAACCTGAAGATACAGCAGAGCTAGAGAGAGATGCGCAAGATGTATCTGCTTTCTTGGCATTCATTGCAGATCCACACCAAAATGAACGTCGTGCGCTTGGTTGTTGGGTGATGGGCTTTCTATTGCTCTTGACGCTTGTTTTGTGGCGCTTGAAGGTTGAAGTCTGGAAAGATGTAAAAAAACACTAAGATTTAAATCTTAAATGTTGAAAAGCCTGTCCARCTGATGTTGGGCAGGCTTTTTTNATGKAACTNCTRCTTTCTTGACCCAGATAGCTTGCAGCCATACAATTAGCGCGCCTGTTTTGGGCGATATTTAGGAGTTCTGATTATTACCCATGTTTGAATTTGAGAAAATTAAACGACTTCCCCCTTATGTGTTTGCAGAAGTGAACAAGCTTAAAATGGAACTTCGCCATGCCGATAAGGATATTATTGATTTTGGTATGGGCAATCCTGATCAGCCGACACCTCAGCATATCGTTGATAAACTTTGTGAAGCAGCACAAGATGGTCGTAACCATCGCTATTCTGTTTCTAGAGGTATTCCTGGTCTTCGTAAGGCAATTTGTAATTGGTACAAACGCAAGTTTGATGTTGATTTGGATCCTGAAACCGAAGCTATTGCGACCATAGGTTCCAAAGAAGGTTTGGCGCACTTGGCAGTGGCAATTACCTCACCTGGTGATTTAATTTTAACACCAAACCCAGCTTATCCGATTCATCCTTATGGTTTTATTATTGCGGGCGCAGATATTCGCCATGTCCCAATGGGAGCAGATCGTGATTATTTTGCTGATATTGAGAAAGCGGTTAAAGATTCATGGCCTCGTCCGAAGCTGATTATTGTAAATTTCCCTTCAAATCCGACTGCGCAAGTGGTCGATTTGGATTTTTATGTGAAATTGGTGGCGTTTGCGCGTGAAAACAATCTTATTGTGGTATCTGATATTGCTTATGCAGAGATTACTTTTGATGATTATGTTTGCCCATCCATYATGCAGGTTCCMGATGCCAAGGATGTRGCTGTTGAATTTTATTCACTTTCAAAAAGTTATAATATGCCAGGTTGGCGTATGGGYTTYATGGTTGGCAAYAAAGAAATYGTTGCAGCMYTGGCRAARATTAARTCYTATTTGGATTATGGCACWTTTCARCCRCTYCAAATTGCMTCYTGTGCGGCATTGAATGGTCCKCARGAYTGYGTKGAAGAGATTCGTTTGATGTATCAATCACGYCGTGATGTRTTGATTGAAGGYATGCATAATATGGGTTGGATGGCGGATAAACCCAAGGCATCGATGTTTGTTTGGGCAGAAATACCCGATGAATTTAAGTCGATGGGTTCGTTGGAGTTTTCGAAGAAAATGCTTATTGAAGCGGGTGTATCTGTATCGCCAGGTATTGGTTTTGGTGATTATGGCGATGATTTTGTGCGTATTGCTTTGATTGAAAATGAACATCGTACCCGTCAGGCATTGCGTGGTATGCGACAATTTTTACATGCAGGTGCAGGGAATTGATTGATGCAGCTTCGGGCATCCTGCCCTTAGCTTTTGACACAATATGAAAAGCGTGGTTTTCATATTGTTCACTAAAGCCACCCATCCATGGGTGGATATGGAGTTGAAATGAATGAAATTCGAGTAGGTATTTTAGGGTTGGGAACCATTGGCTTGGGTGCTGCGCGTATCTTAATTGAGCAACAGGCATTGATCGCACGCCGCTTGGGCAAAACCTTGCGTTTGGTTGCCGCTGCGGATCGTAGTCTGGATCGCGATTTTGGATTGGACTTGTCGGGTGTTCGTTTGACCGATGATGCCAATGATATTGTGACAGCCGATGATATTGATTTGGTCATTGAATTGATTGGTGGTTATGAGCCTGCACGCACGTTTGTGGTAACAGCGATTGAGCATGGCAAACATGTAGTGACAGCCAATAAAGCTTTGATTGCCAAACATGGCGAAGAGTTATTTCCACTGGCTGAAAAACATGGTGTGGCGATTGGTTTTGAAGCGGCAGTGGGTGGTGGTATTCCTTGTTTGAAAGCCTTGCGTGAAGGGTTGGCGGCAAATGCTGTGCAATCGTTGTATGGTATCTTAAATGGTACATGCAACTTCATTCTCACCAAAATGGAAAATGAAGGCGCAGATTATGCGGATGTCTTGAAAGAAGCCCAAGAGCTTGGTTATGCAGAAGCAGACCCAACCTTTGATGTGGAAGGCATTGATACAGCACATAAACTATCTATTTTAGCATCGATGTCGTTTGGTTCGACCATCAAGTTCGATGAAGTGTTTACCGAAGGTATTAGCAAGATTACCGCAGCCGATATTGAAGCGGTAGCAGAGCTTGGTTATCGCATTAAACTACTGGGTATTGCCAAGCCGCATTGTGTGGATGGTGTGAATAAAATCGAAATGCGTGTGCATCCGACCTTGGTGCCATTATCGGCTCAAATTGCGCAAGTATCTGACTCATATAATGCTGTGATGGTATCAGGTGATTTTGTGGAACATACTGTTTATACTGGTCGTGGGGCTGGTGAACGTCCAACCGCTTCTGCTGTGATTGCGGATGTTATGGATATTGCACGCGTGGCTGCAGGTGGTGTGAAATATTTAGCACCGCCAATGGGTTTTGTCGCATCAGAGCGCCAAGATGTTGCAACCTTGCCAATGGCAGATGTTCAAAGTGAATATTATTTGCGTTTTATGGTGCAAGATGAATCGGGTGTGATTGCTGCGATTAGTTCAATTTTGGCAGACCACCGCATTAGTTTGGAAGCTGTATCGCAGAAAGAGCGTCATGCAACGCAAGCGGTTGCTGTGATTATGTTGACACATGGTACAACTGAAGGGAATTTGCAGGCAGCGATGAGCCGTATTATAGCATTGCCGAGTGTTCAGGAAGATGTATTGATTCTACGTAAAGAATCATTTGGAGTTTAATATGCCTCGTTATGAAGGAATTATTAACCGTTACCGTGCGTTTTTACCTATAGCCAAGGATGATGCGGTCATTACCCTGTATGAAGGTAATACGCCGTTGCATGAGTCGCATAACTTGCGCAATGCGATCAATCCTGACTTGAATATTTTCTTAAAGTTTGAAGGGTTAAATCCTACAGGCTCCTTTAAAGACCGTGGTATGACCATGGCTGTGACACAGGCGTATAATGCAGGTTCACGCAAGATTATTTGTGCATCTACAGGCAATACATCTGCCTCTGCGGCGGCTTATGCGGCGAACTGTGGTATGGAAGCCTATGTATTGATTCCTGATGGCAAGATTGCSTTGGGTAAGATGAGCCAAGGCATGCGTTATGGTGCRAAAGTGATTCAAATTCGYGGSAAYTTTGATGATGCATTGCAAATTGTACGTGATATTTCTGCTGATGGTTCGATTTCTTTGGTGAATTCAGTGAATCCATTTCGTATTCAAGGTCAGAAGACTGGTGCTTTTGAAATTGTYGATGAATTGGGTTTTGCACCTGATTATCATGCTTTGCCMGTGGGTAATGCAGGTAATATCACTGCTTATTGGATGGGTTATAARGAATACCATGAAAAACGGATTTCTAAAAACCTACCGAAGATGCTGGGCTTTCAAGCCGCTGGTGCAGCACCGATTGTAAATGGCGCACCTGTTGAAAATCCTGAAACGGTTGCGACGGCTATTCGTATTGGCAAACCTGCATCTTGGAAGCAGGCAGAAGCAGCACGTGATGAGTCGGGCGGTGTGATTGATGCCGTAACCGACAACGAAATTTTGCAGGCTTATGATATGTTGGCATCAATGGAAGGTGTCTTTTGTGAACCAGCATCTGCGGCATCTGTGGCTGGTATTATTAAGCTTAATAAAGCGGGTTATTTCAATGCTGGTGATAAGATTGTTTGTACACTGACAGGCAATGGTTTGAAAGACCCTGATACTGCGATGGGTGGCATTGCGACACCGATTACCATTGATGCCACACAAGATGCTGTGCGCCGTGTTTTGGAGTCGTAAGCTTTAAGTGAAGCCTTTGTTGCTTGTTACACATGGACTTATCTCAAATCAGGATGGATTAACACTCCATCCTGATTTGTTTTTATGGCAGGCTCTATTGGCAAAGCGTAAGCAGCAATGGTTCCGCAGCTCTTCTTATAATCCTTTGGCATTGTATGCGGCAATATTGGCTGTTGAGCCAGCTTTATTATTGGCTTCAAAGTTGCCTGAAAATACAGCCAAACAATATTGGCTTGCATCGCCATACCATGCCCAACTCATGAGGGATTCAGTGCGAATTATGCCAGAAGCTATGTTGTCTTGGTATGAGAAGGATGCAGCTTGGGCTTGTGAGCTATTAAATCCTTTGTTGCAAGAAGATGGCATGCAGCTTCATCATATTGATTCTGCTCTGGTATTGGCTTGTGATAAACCTTTGCATGCAACGCCCTCTGTATTTGCCGATATAGCGGGAAAAATTTTACCCAATCGACATCCAAAAGGTGCGGACGGTGGTTATGTCATGCGTTTGATGTCCGAAGTGCAAATGATGTTCAAGCAATCACCAGCCCCGCATCGTCGTCAACATGGTGAGATAGATGTGCATGGGCTTTGGTTTTGGGGAGCTTGTRAGGTCAGTGATTTGGAAGAGCCGCCTGTCATGGCTGTTGCAACCCGTGATTCTTTTTTGAGTGTCGCTGTTGATGCCAAAGATGCGAATATGATTATAACGGAGCCAGAACAGCTTGCTGAGCTTATCAAACAGGGTGACGATTTACCCAAACAGATAGTACTACTTGGTGAAGGTCATGCTGTGTTACTTAAAAAATCGTTATTACCGAAATTCGCTAGTAAGCATTGGACTCCGAAAGCTGCAAAAGAAGAATCTGAGCTATTGGCGATGCTTAGAAAATAAACTTTTTATCTGATGAAGCTCTTTTATAAGTATATGGAAAAATGTTCCCATAAACGTTAGTTTTCCTGAAAATATACTGTGACATGAAAGGCCTTTTTATGACTGATTCTAACGTACAACCTAATATTCAAGCATTAAATCATGCGCTTAAGCARCGTATTTTACTGCTYGATGGTGCGATGGGAACCATGATTCAAGCCTATAAACTTGAAGAAGCTGACTATCGTGGTGAGCGATTCGCCGATTGGGGGCAGGAAGTTAAGGGCAATAATGATTTATTGAGCCTTACCCAGCCGCAAATTATTAGAGACATTCACACCGCATACTTGGATGCTGGCGCAGATATTTTAGAGACCAATACCTTCAACTCCAACAAACCATCCATGGCTGATTATGGTATGGAAGAACTGGTGTATGAAATGAATGTTGCAGGGGCAAAATTAGCACGTGAAGCATGTGATTTGGCTTCAACGGATGGAAAACCTCGTTTTGTGGCAGGCACAATTGGTCCGACTTCACGCACGGCATCCATTTCCCCTGATGTGAATGATCCAGGCTTTCGTAATGTCACATTTATGGAGCTTGTTGAGACGTATAAAGTTGCTACCAAAGGTTTGGTGGATGGCGGCTCGGATATTATTTTGATTGAAACAGTCTTTGATGTGCTCAATGCCAAAGCAGCGATTTATGCGGTCAAAGAAGCCTTTGAAGAGYTAGGCATTGYGTTGCCGATTATGATTTCAGGCACCATTACGGATGCATCAGGACGCACSCTTTCAGGGCAAACAGCAACAGCATTTTAYAATTCTATGGCACATGCAGAGCCKATTTCTATTGGKTTRAACTGTGCGCTTGGYGCAGGTGARTTGCGCCAATATATTGARGAGTTATCYAACAYWTCTKCATGTTATATCAAYGCRCATCCCAATGCWGGTCTKCCYAAYGCTATGGGCGGWTATGATGAAACACCTGAAGAAATGGCAGCCGAGATTGGTGAGTGGGCGAGATCTGGTTTCTTAAATATTGTGGGTGGTTGCTGTGGTACTTCGCCAGATCATATTCGTGCCATGGCAAAAGCCGTGGAAGGTGTTGCACCACGAGTAATCCCCGATGTTAAAGTACAATGCCGTTTATCTGGCTTAGAACCTTTGTTTATTGATGAATCATCGCTGTTTGTAAATGTGGGTGAGCGCGCCAATGTAACGGGTTCTGCCAAGTTCAAGAGACTTGTGATGGAAGGCGACTACGACACCGCTTTGGATGTTTGCCGTGAGCAAGTGGAAAATGGTGCGCAAATCATCGATGTGAACATGGATGAAGCCATGCTTGATGGTAAAGCTGCCATGCGCACCTTCTTAAATCTTATCGCATCCGAACCTGATATTTCCAAAGTGCCCGTGATGATTGATAGCTCGAAATGGGAAATCATCGAAGAAGGTTTGCAGTGCGTGCAGGGTAAAGGTGTGGTGAACTCGATTTCGCTTAAAGAAGGCGAAGAAAACTTTATCCGCCAAGCCAAGCTTATTCGTAAATACGGTGCTGCGGCCATTATCATGGCATTTGATGAAGATGGGCAAGCCGATACATACAAGCGCAAAACCGAAATTTGCGCACGTTCGTACAAAGTGTTGACTGAAAAATGTAATTTTCCACCTGAAGACATTATTTTTGACCCCAACATCTTCGCCATTGCCACAGGCATTGAAGAGCATAATAACTATGCCGTAGACTTCATTGAAGCCACTGGCTGGATTAAAAAGAATTTGCCACATGCCATGATTTCAGGCGGCGTGTCCAATGTGTCTTTCTCATTCAGGGGCAACAACCCTGTGCGTGAAGCGATTCATTCGGTATTTTTGTATTATGCCATCAAACAAGGTATGGACATGGGCATTGTGAATGCAGGCATGTTGGAAGTGTATGAAGATATTCCAGCAGAATTGCGTGATGCAGTGGAAGATGTGGTGTTGAATAAACATCCCGATGCCACGGATAAACTGCTGGATATTGCTGAAAAATACCGTGGTGACGGTGTGATTGCCAAAAAAGCCGATGATGAATGGCGCAAGCTTCCTGTTGCCAAACGTTTGGAACATGCGCTGGTTAAAGGCATTGATGCATTTGTCACCGAAGATACCGAAGAAGCGCGTCAAACATTTGATGCGCCGATTGAAGTGATTGAAGGCCCGTTGATGGATGGCATGAATGTAGTGGGGGACTTGTTTGGTGAGGGCAAAATGTTCTTGCCGCAAGTAGTGAAATCGGCGCGGGTGATGAAAAAAGCCGTGGCGCATTTGATGCCGTATATTGAAGCTGGTAAAGCGGAAGGCGCAAACTTATCCAACGGTAAAATATTGATGGCGACAGTCAAAGGCGATGTGCATGATATTGGCAAAAATATCGTGGGTGTTGTGCTTCAATGTAATAACTTTGAAGTGATTGATTTGGGTGTGATGGTGCCAACCGCCACGATTTTGGAAGAAGCCAAGAAACATAATGTAGATATTATCGGTCTTTCGGGTCTTATTACGCCATCTTTGGATGAAATGGTGCATATCGCCAAAGAAATGAAGCGTTTGGACTTTACTTTGCCGATTATGTTGGGTGGTGCGACCACTTCTAAGGCGCATACAGCCGTTAAAATATTCCCAGAATATGATGAGCCGATTATTTGGGTCAAAGATGCTTCTCGTGCAGTTGGTGTAGCACAAAACCTGATTTCAGAGCTCAACCGCGCTGATTTTGTGAAGAAAACTCGTGAAGAATATATCGGGGTACGTGAGCGTTATTTGGGCAGACAAAAACAAACCAATTGGCTGTCTTTGGC
>NVTQ01000019.1 GCA_002401635.1 Pseudomonadota bacterium | reverse complement strand
AAAAACGCTTCGCAGTAAAGGACAATACATCACTCCTTGCAGGTGTTCGCTGGTGGTTTTGAAATGTATGGAGCCTACGTAAAATATAGTTTTTATCGAGTTGATTAGGAAGGAATCATTATGTTTATAGCTTATGGACCAGGCATTACGAACCCCATCGCGTTAGAGAAATTATTTGTAAAACCCGCAGTGGCGAAAGTGGCTAAAAGTGCAGAAATGAAAAACATTAAACAAGAAGACACACTTCATCGTGATTCTTCATCATCGGCTTACCGATCTGAACGTGATAGAGCAAAAAAAGCCTACCAATCAGAAGAATTGACACAAAAACAGCAACCATCGCTTCAAGCAGCACAAATCATGACAACACCTGTTGTATCACTGCAAGCGCAGATGCCTGCAAGAGAAGCACTCAAAATTTTAAATGCGAATGATTTTCGCCATGTGCCTGTATTATCCAGCCATAACCAGTTGGTCGGTATGATTTCAGATCGCGATATTTATCGCTGCATGTGTGGTTCAGATGCTGTTTGTCTGCATTGCTCCAGTGCAAGCGAAGCGGTGCTTGTTGAGAGCGTTATGAAAGACCAAGTATTGGCGGCAAACATAGACACAGATGCACGCTATATTGCTCGTTTATTTGTTGAACAGCGGGTTGGTGCAATGCCAGTTGTCGAAAATAATCAACTTGTAGGCATAGTAACACGTGGCGATATTTTAAAGGCAGTGATGTTGCATTTCAACTTGGATATTTGGGAGTGAAAGCGGGCTCTGGTATTTTATAGTTTTGAAACAATCAGGCGAAGCGGTCAATATGCCGTGCTGGCACTTTTTGTTCCTCATAAGGCTGCTTCAGTGGTGTTTGCGCATTTTCTGCTGGTGAATGATTGCGAAATACAGTTGGACTTAATGCATTCACCTTGATGGCATCTGTTGCAACACTATCAATTATCGACGCAGGCAATCCGACCACCAAGGGTGGAACGGCAACAGCCTGTACACGAGAGACAAGTGAAAGTTCAGAAATGGCTAACATATTACGAGTATAGCAGTGTTTTTAAATGCTTGCTGGAACTATTGATTCATACGGTCAAAGAATTCAGCGTTGTTTTTGGTGGTTCCCAGTTTATCCAATAAGAACTCCATTGCGCTGACAGCATTCATTGGCGATAGAATTTTACGCAAGATCCAAATCTTTTGTAGGGTTTCGTTATCAATTAAAAGCTCTTCTTTACGTGTGCCAGATGGTGCAATATCAATGGCAGGGAATACGCGTTTATCAACCAGCTTACGATTCAAGTTGATTTCCATATTACCAGTACCCTTGAACTCTTCAAAGATCACCTCATCCATTTTTGAGCCAGTATCTACCAAAGCAGTAGCGATGATGGTCAAGGAACCACCGCCTTCGATATTACGCGCAGCACCGAAGAAACGTTTGGGACGATGCAATGCATTGGCATCCACACCACCTGTTAAGATTTTACCTGAAGAAGGTACAACGGTGTTAAATGCACGTGCCAAGCGGGTAATAGAATCCAATAAAACAACCACATCTTTACCATGCTCAACCATACGTTTGGCTTTTTCGATCACCATTTCAGCAACTTGTACATGGCGTTGGGCTGGCTCATCAAAGGTGGAAGAAACAACTTCGCCATTGACTGAGCGTTTCATGTCCGTCACTTCTTCAGGGCGTTCATCAATCAATAGCACCATAAGTGTGACTTCAGGATGATTCTTTTCAATCGAATGGGCGATGGATTGCATCATCATGGTTTTACCCGTACGTGGTGGGGCAACCAATAACGCACGTTGCCCTTTACCAATCGGTGAAACCAAATCAATCACACGACCCGTTTTATCTTTGGCAGTGCCATCTTCAAGCTCCATAGTCAAACGCTCATCAGGGTATAATGGTGTAAGATTATCAAACAATACCTTGGTGCGGGCAACTGCGGGCTCTTCACCATTGATGCTATCGACTGTTTTTAAGGCAGAATATTTTTCACCACGGCGTGGGGTACGGATTTCACCTGAAACGGTGTCACCTTTACGCAAGAAAGAACGGCGAATTTGATGGGTAGATACATAAACATCATCAGGACCTGATAAATAATTGGCCTCTGCGGAGCGCAAGAAACCAAAACCATCGGGTAAAATCTCCAATACGCCCTCAGAATAAATGGTGCCACCACGCAAGCCATGGGCGCGTAAAATAGCCGAGACTTGTTCTTGTTTGCGCATGCCTGCCACATTATCAATGCCCAGAGAATCGGCTTTTGCCAATAATTCTTCAGGGGCCATAGCAGCAACATCACGGATATGCAGTGTTACACCTGCCAGTTCATTGGATGTGTTTTCATCTTCTTCTTCGTGTTTGTTGCGGTGGCGTTTATCAAAATTACGATTATTACTATTATTATTGCGACTATTTCGATTGTTATTGTTGTTGCGATTATTTCGATTGTTGCGACGACCCGTGTGGCGTTGCTCATCCTGACTTTGTTCGGCAGGGCTAGAATCGGTGTTTTTCACAGGTTCTTTTTGAGGCTCTTTTTTGACTTCTTTTACAGGCTCTTTTTGCGTGCTAGCTGCGTTACTATCTGTTGCAGTGCTGGTTTTAGACTCTTTGGGCACCCTTGTTTCGCTGGGTTTAGACTCTGTGGTCACCTTTGTTTCGATGGGTTTATCCGAGGCGGCAACTTTTTTTGGCCTGCCGCGACGTTTAACGGGTTTCTTTTCAGTGCTTTCGGGTGTTTTTACATCTGTTGAAGGGGTTTTAATAGCTTTATCCACGACTTTTTTAGGGCGACCGCGACGGGGTTTTGCAGGTGCCTCGGTTGTTGGTGTATTTGTTGCTGGGGCAACGTTTGTTGTTGCTGGATTTGTTGCAGTCGTGGTTTCTTCAGAAGACATATAGTTAAAAACTCCAATAGGTTGGTAAAACAAAAAACATGAGGATGGCTTGCGCCAAAGAATTAAAATCACAGTGTGAATATGTGGATTAAACAAACATGAACTGCCGAACAGCAGTGGCGCATTTCTACAAAGACTTTGTGCAAGCGTCAATAGAAAATGATGCTTCAGGATATTTTTCATTGTAATTTTAATGAATCGCTGTGCTGTCTTACGCTATCATTCAATGGAAATTCTCTAAAATGGCAAGTATGCTCGCATATAAGGGAAGCTCTGAATAAGTCTGGATGAAGCACGTTGTGATTCAGAACATTCAAAATCAAGGCGTGAGTTGCATGGAATAGCAAGGCTATTGCTCAAACTCACAACGCAGAGTTTGGGTGTTCTGGACGCAGAGTGCGAGTTCATGACTTGTTCAGAGCTTCTTAAGCAATATTCACTGGGAGGTGCTTTGATGGTGAGACAACATGAGAATTCTATTCTTACATCGGAACAAATGCGTATGGCAGATCAGTATACCATGGATCATGATGGTTTTTCAGTCGCTGAGTTGATGGAGCGGGCAGGTCAGGCGGTTGCTATCGCAAGCAATAAACACAAACGCGACGGTGGGCGCATTGTGATTATTGTAGGGGTTGGCAACAATGCTGGTGATGGTTTTGTTGCGGCTCGTTTATTGCGCAAACAACAAATACCCGTGACTGTTATTCCATTGTTASCCTTAAATAATGTAACTTCCCATGTCGATTACCAAATAGCGTTGGCCAAAGAAGCAGGTGTRAAAATACGTCCTGCAASCAATGCATCGGATTTACCGCAGCTTGAATCATGGTTGAGTCGGGCGGTACTTGTGGTGGATGCAATTTTTGGCACAGGTTTAACACGTCCTATTACGGGTTGGTTGGCAGAAGCTATTGCCGCTATAAATAAAGCCCATTGCCCTGTATTGGCGGTAGATATTGCCAGTGGCATTGATGCCAACAGTGGTGAGATGCTGGGCTCTGCAGTTCATGCTGATATTACTTTGCCAATAGCAGCCTATAAGTGGGGTCATTGGCTGCAGSAAGGTCGGGAACATGGTGGYGTGATACTTGCACCTGTGGCTATTGGTATTCGCGCAGAGACGATTTATCAAATGTTTACGGATTGCCCAGCTCCAGCTGTCATCAGTCAGCTTATTGATATAACGATGATACAAAAAGCATTTCCTAAGCGCAGCGCCCAATCCTTCAAACAAACATTTGGACATCTGTGGATATTTGGTGGTTCGATTGGTTATACAGGTGCAGCAAAACTTGCGGCGATGGGAGCACAAGCCGTTGGTACGGGGCTGGTGAGCATTGCTTGTTCAGATGATATTTATCCAACTTTAGCATCATCATCGTTGGAAGTGATGGTTCACCCGCAAGCGCATGCGCCTTGGCAGCAAGCGGATACGATTGTTGTTGGACCTGGTTGGGGCAAAAAGCATCAAGCAATATTCGTAGAGATTTTAGAAAACAATGCAACGGTTGTTGTTGATGCCGATGCATTGAACATGTTGGCAGAGAGCGATGCTTTGCGTGGGCTTATTCAATCGAGAAAAGCTTTAACAGTCTTAACACCACATGCAGGGGAAGCGGCACGTTTGCTGGACACAACGTCGCCAGAGATTCAAAAAGACCGCCTCGCCTCGGCTTTGGCATTGGTTGATAAATATCAAGCATGGGTTGTGCTTAAAGGGGCACAAACGTTGGTTGTATCACCGCAAAAACATGTATGGTTAAACCCATTTGGTTCTGCAAACTTGGCAACAGCGGGTACGGGTGATGTGTTGGCAGGTGTTATGGGTGGGTTGCTTGCTGGGGGCGCTAGTCCTGATATGGCTGTTCCTGCGGCAGTTGCGCTGCATGGTTTGGCAGGAGAACAAGAAGGCTGGTATCGAGCGGGTCAATTGGAGGCTTTGATTGCATCTAAAATTCAGCAATTAACGGAAAGGTGAGTTGTTTTATCACGGGTGTCCGACGAAAGTCGTATATCGTCATACTCGACTTGATCGGGTATCCAGAATGTCTTTCAAACACTGGATTCCCGTCTGCACGGGAATGACGTTCAGGCATAAATATTATTTACTGTCTCACAAATGGATACCTGTAATGAAAGACTTACGCCATAAGACCTACGAGGATAAACATGGAGGTTTCATCGGACAGCAGTGTTGTTTTATATAGATTGTAGCTAAAACACAGAAGGCTCGGCAGAATGGCGGCATTCAAAGCCGAGCCTTTGTGTTGAAAGTATAAAAGATGGTACCGAGGACTGGAGTCGAACCAGCACATCCGTGAGGACACTGGCACCTGAAGCCAGCGCGTCTACCAATTCCGCCACCTCGGCATCTGCAACCAAAAGCACTGCATGCATTGATTAACAAGGTCGTGCATCATAAAATGGAGTCAGCCTGTGTCAAGAAATAGCCAAGGTAAATCACCCTATAGAAATAAGCATGACGGCAAATCATCAAGCAAACCTAAGCGCCATGATTCAGGCTCTGAAACACCATCTGAGCGCACCGAAAGCCCATGGGCAAAGGCTGAAAAGCGCAAAAAAAGTGGCACAGAGCATACATCACGCAGCAAAGCAGGTCGCCGCAAGACCCATGAGCGGGAAGAAACACGTAAAACACGTGATGATTCACGGCCCATGAGACGTGATGAGTCTCGCCCTGAGCGTAGACCTATTCGCCGTTCTTCATCACCCAGAGGTGAGGTTGTGAGCGGCATTGTTTCGGCGCACCCTGATGGTTTTGGTTTTGTCGATGTTGTTGGGCGTGAAAAGGGCGTGTTTTTACCGCATGAAGAAATGCGTGATTTGATGCATGGCGATACAGTGGAAGTGCGCGTGGTATTTAAACGTGGACGTGAGTCGGGCGAGTATGTGCGCACCCTTGAAGAAGCCACCGCAGTGTTGGTTGGGCAGTTTAATATTGAAGATAGCATTGGCTTGGTGCAACCGCGCTCACGCAAAATTCCCCAAGCCATTCTGATTAAACGTGATGATACGGCAGGCGCGCATAGTGGTAATTGGGTGCGTGTGGAAGTGCAGCGTGGAACAAGCCCATTAACGGGCAAGATTTTAGAAGTGTTGGGCAGTGATTTAACACCAGAACGCTTGATTGATTTGGTGGTAGCGGAGCAAGGCTTGTCTGAATCTTTTCCTGCGGCAGTTGAGCGTGAAGCGGCTGGTTTTGCCGATGAAGTATTGGAATCCGATTGCAAATCAGGTCCAGATGGGCGTATGGACTTAACGCACTTGCCATTTGTTACCATTGATGGTGAAGATGCCCGTGATTTTGATGATGCTGTATGCGTGATTCCGCGTGGTGAAGGTTTTGAAGCATGGGTAGCGATTGCTGATGTGGCGCATTATGTGAAGCCTAAATCGGCGTTGGATGAGGAAGCACTTGAGCGTGGGAATTCGTTCTACTTCCCTGATCGGGTGATTCCAATGTTGCCTGAAAAGCTTTCCAATGGTCTTTGTTCACTCAAACCAAAAGTAAAACGTTTGGCAATGGTGGCACGCATGCGTTTTGATGCCAGTGGCAAACGCCGTTCTTCACGTATGTATGAAGCAGTGATTTATTCGCATGCGCGTTTAACCTATACGCAGGTTGCCAAGTGGTTGGAAGATGGGGATCGCAAGGCTGTGGTGGGTGTGAAAATCCGTCCGATGCTGGAAGATGCAGCGCGTTTGTTTCATGTTTTGCAACGTTGCCGCGAAATTCGTGGGGCATTGGATTTGGATTTACCTGAAACACGTCCTGTGCTCAAAGATAACGAAGTGCTGGGTATGGCTGCGCAACCACGCAATATTGCGCATAAACTCATTGAAGAGTTGATGTTGGCGGCAAATACGGCGGTAGCAGAATATTTGGAGAGTAAGGAATGTGCGCTGTTGTATCGGATACATCCTGCACCAGAGCGCGAAGCGATTGATAAACTCAATGAATTTCTTGGACCTTTGGGTTTGAATATTAAGCAGCATCCAAAGTATGATGTGCGCCCAAGTTATGTGCAGGGCGTGTTGGAGAAGTCGGAAGGAAAGCCTTATTCGCATGTATTGCATCGCTTGATTTTGCGCTCCATGCAGCAAGCAAAGTATACCACCAACAATGAAGGGCACTTTGGGTTGGCATATAAATCGTACGGGCACTTCACCAGCCCGATTCGGCGTTATGCGGATTTGACGGTGCATCGTCGGCTTAAAGCCTTATTACAGGGAACAAATCCAGACAGTGTTCAGCCTGCCAAAGATTTGGAGGCTATTGGTTTGCATGTGTCTGTTCAGGAGCGCAAACAGCAGCGTGGTGAATGGGATACACAAGCCATGTTGGCGGCTTTGTATCATGGTAAAGATATTGGTAAAACCATGTCGGCACGTATTTCAGGCTTAAGTAAGCGGCGTATTTTTCTTGAATTAGAAGAAACCTTGGCAGAGGCATCGATGGCAGTGGACGATTTGGGCGGCATGTTTACCCATGATGAAGTACACCATCGTTTGGTGGCACGCCACGGTGGGCAGGTATTGAGTTTGGGTGACCAGCTTGATGTGGTGCTCGATTCAACGGATCCTGTACGTGGCATGATTCAAGTTCGTTTGCTATAGTCAGAGGTAGATGACTTTTATACTACGCTTTCCCATTATTTTATGTCTAAGCCTGCTGCTGACTTGCTCAACCAGCGCATTGGCAGGGGAGTCTGTTAAGATTCATTTGAAATGGCTGCACCAGTTTCAATCTGCGGGCTATTTGATCGCGTTAGATAAGGGTTTTTATCGTGATGAGGGTTTGGATGTTGAGCTGATTGAGGGTGGTCCAGGGCACAATCCAATGGCAGAGATGAAAGCAGGAGACGTGCAATATGCTGTGGCTGATGCTGGTGCATTGCTTTATCGGGCTAAAGGCATGCCCGTGGTGGTTTTGGCGAATATTTTCCAACACTCTCCGCAGGTTATGATAAGCCTTGCAGATGCAGGTATTAAAACGCCTGCCGACTTGCGTGGTAAGCGGGTGATGTTGCGAGATGGTTTTCTTGGCATTGAAGTGATTACGATTTTAGAAAAATTTGGTGTGCATCTTAATCAAGGCGATGTCACCCGGCAGTCTGCGATTGGTTCGCTGGATGATTTAATACAGCATCGCACAGATGCATGGCCTGGCTACAGCTCTAACGAACCTTTTCTTTTGAAGCAGCGTGGCATTCCATTTAAGATGTTTTCACCGCGTGATTATGGTATTGATTTTTATGGTGATCTTCTGCTTACAAATGAGGAAGAGTTGCGTTTGCATGGAGAACGCGCTGCCAAGGTGTTGCGGGCAACGTTAAAAGGCTGGACGTATGCCATAGCTCATCCTGATGAAACGATTTCGTTCATCATGGAAAGATATAATACACAGCATAAAACGCGTGAGCACTTGGCATTTGAAGCGCGCGAAATTTCAAAGTTAATGCTCTCMGATGTRATCCAAATTGGCTATATCAACCCTCAACGCTGGCAAGAKATTGCTAAGGTTTATGAGCATTTTGGTYTATTGCCAAAAGATTATTCGTTGGATGGTTTTTTGTATCAACCTAAAGCAAGCTGGCAAGCATTGTTTGTGGCCAATAAATGGCAGGTACTGGTGATTTTATTATTGCTTTTGCTTGCGCTTTTGGCGTTGCATTGGGTGGCACAACGCTACGCCATTATAAGCAAGACAAGAGAGTTACTTGAAAAGAATCAGCATTTAAGCAATGAAATTGATGAACGAAAGCGCATTGAGCGGAAATTAATCCAAGCAAAACAAGAAGCAGAGCAGGCATCGGAAGCAAAGAGYGAATTTTTATCGGTGATGAGCCATGAGTTGCGTACGCCGTTGCATGGCATTATTGGTTTGCTGGATATGATGCAGGGCGGACTGCATGCTGAGCAAAGACAAGACTTTTATATGGTGCGGCAATCGGCACGTTCGTTGCAAACATTGGTGAGTGATATTCTTGATTTATCAAAAGTTGAAGCGGGGAAACTTGTTTTAAATCATAAAGCGTTTGATTTTAAAGCTTGTGTTTGTGATGTTTTAAGAACCTTTACTGTGGCGGTGAGTAGAAAGGATCTTGAGCTTTCGGCTGAATTTATTGCTGTGCCGAAACTTATATATGGTGATGAGGTGCGGATTAGACAGATATTAATCAACCTTGTTGGCAATGCTGTGAAATTCACGGATGTTGGGCATGTTCATATTCGTATATCTTGTGGTCAATATGACGGTGAAAGTGTGCTGAATATCCGTGTTTCTGATACAGGATATGGTATTTCCAGTGAAGATTTAGAAGTGATATTTGAGCCTTTTAAGCAAGTGCAATCATTGATGCACCGTGCGCATGGCGGTACAGGTTTGGGAACAACAATCGCAAAACGGCTTGTTGAAGATATGGGTGGTAAAATCACTGTGAAAAGCCAGTTGGGAGAAGGCAGCACATTTTCTTTTTGCATACCGTGTGATGCCAATGAAGATGTATATTCCTGCAATATAAATGTATGTGATATGGATATCATGCCATTGGCTGTGAAAGAGCCATCTGCTGAAATTTTAGGGCAAGATGATACAGAGTCGTGGAATATTCTATTGGCAGAGGATGATCTTATTAGTCAGCGGGTTGCGATGAAACGCCTTAAGAAATCAGGCTTGCAGGCAGAGCTTGCCAAAGACGGCATAGAAGCGTGGAAAATGTTTTTGAGCAATGACTATGACCTTATTTTGATGGATTTGCGCATGCCTGGCATGGATGGGCTATCGTTAACACGGAAAATTCGCTCGTATGAAGCAACAACCAATAACTATACATATATTATTGGGTTGAGCGCCCATGCTTTGGAAGATATGCAGCAAGAGTGTCTTGATGCGGGCATGGATATGTTTTTAACCAAACCGATTGAGCCTGAAAGTATTATTATGCATGTGCGGAAGATGCTTGAGCCGTAACTATAATCATTCAGCAATTGATTTACCCTATTCTTTACCCATATCACCCCTCATCCTAACCTTCTCCCCTCAAGTGGGAGAAGGGACTAAACKCCCTCTCCCRCTTGAGGGGAGAGGGCTGGGGTGAGGGTTTTCAAACAATGGAGTGTCATTTAGATGAATGCTTTTTTCTAAGGTAAATCAATTTATGAATCACTATAGCTTCAACATCGAAGTACGCCCAACCATAATATCAATAGCTTTCAACAAACGCTTAAAAACAGAATCCTGACAATAAGGGATGCCATGCTTTTTGCAGACCTCCACCACACGCGGCTGCACATATTGATATTGGTTTAAGGGAATATCAGGCCATAAATGGTGTTCAATTTGATAATTGAGCCAGCCATAGAAAAAATCATTGCCATCAGAGCCTGTTGGGTAGTTCACTGAACCAAGTATTTGCCTCAAATAAAATTCACCTCGCCCTTTACCGCGCTCTTCAAACATCATGACATCATCACCTGCATGATTAGGCACAATAACCAAAAACGAATGCATATTGGTGAAAAACTCCGCCATAATTGAAGTCAGCAACACACTGATCACCGCCGCCTCTCCCAAAGGCAAGAATAACAATGGCAACAACACAAAACGAAATAAAGTATAGGGTATAATACTTTGCAACCATAAGGCGCGCCCATGTTTGGTAAATATACTCCAGCCACCATAGCGCTTGAATACTGCCTTCTCTCCTTGTTGCCTAGCTCGGCTGATGCATAGCTCTTTGTGTGTGCGCGGAGCATAATAGGAAATTTTCCAAATTACTGTGAATATCGCCACAACCACAAAGCGTAAAAACATCGGCAGCTTGGATTGCCGTAACCATTCCATATTATGTTGTAAATGATCAGGATCGCGTTTCTCGCCCAAATTATAATGATGCAGTATATCGTGTTCCTGATGCCACGCATCGGGTGTCACCCAATCTGGCCAATCTATAAAACGCCGCCAACCTTGGGCAAATTTTTCACTCGTATAGCGCGCAGGAACATCCTCAAGCTTATCATAGCCTTTATGCACAACAGGGTGTGTTAGCTGCGTCCAACGTGTAAAGCTTCCTTGGCTAATCAATAATGCTGAAATCGGGTTGGGAACTATCCATGCTGTGGCATAACCAACAAATGAGCATAAGCGCCCCCAGCGTTCCATTTTTTTCAAATGCTTAAAATCCGACGCACCCATCCGAGCCAATACATCATCATGAATCGCATCCAAATCCTTTGCCAACAGCTTTCTATCGACTGCTTTATAACTCTTTAAATTCACTTACTCTCCTAAACTATTTACTAATTAGAGCTTCCTCAGAAACTCAATATTTTTTATTTTTCATCACAGAGGCACAGAGAAAACCAAGTGTGGCGGACTCCTTTCCCTGTCTAGCTGCGCCGTAACGTCAGCTATGAAAAGGAAAAGCGCAGTAACACGCGCCCTTTTCATAGCTGTAAGGGGTAAAGGGGGTAAAGGGGACGCTACCCTTTTAAAGCTTCAGGCAAGAGCTAAGTCTGTATAGCTTGTTCCAATGTTTCAGCCACAAACTGATTTAAGCTTTCACCTTTACTTTTAGCAACTGCAACAACATCCGCGTGCAGCTCTGGCGCAATGCGTACATTGAATTTTCCTGAAAAGCTCTTGTAGGGTTCAGCTCCATCTTCAACGCACATATCAAGGAACGCCTGCAATGATATGGCTCCTTCACTATGCAGTCCTTGAATATCTTTTGCATAAAAGTCTGCGCCACCATTCAAACCAACAAACTCACCGCGAAACATATCAATATCTTCATCATAGCTGATTGTCGCTTTTTGCCCATTTATAATCATCATATTCATGGCTTCACTCCGTTAACCTTAAACCATCCACGAATGGCTGCTACCGCACCTTTGTCTGTCTTTGGTGATGGATGCGGACGATGAAACACACGCCGATCATTAAATAATCGTACGCCAATACGTGAGCCTTCACGCTCACTTATCTCTGCACCCATCTCTAAAAACAATGCTTCAATATCTTTCCAATCAATGTTTGCACTGGTTGGTTGCTTRMWSWKTKAAKYMRWGKTYTTTTGATGTTTCTTTTTCATGGGTAAATGGTACTATAATATAGTATCACTATCAAGTCGAGCATGACCGTGTTCAAGTTTCATGAGGCAATAGTAACTTCGCGCTCTATTTGCGTTGAAAACGAATAATTTGACGGCGGGATTTTTTATCAGGGCGCTTGTCAGGTCTTGGCGTAGATACTGCTAATAATTTTCGTTGTTCATTGAGTTTTTCACGGGCTTGCATACTTTCTTCGCTCTCTTGATATAAAGCTTGAGCAATACTTGCCGAACCGCGTTTTTCTGCCAAATCCAGTAACGTAACCACATAGACATCCAAACCACGTTTGACTTGCAATACATCGCCAACTTTTACCATTTTAGCAGGCTTGCTGCGCACACCATTCAGCTCAATATGCCCAGCTTTAACAGCCTCACTTGCCAAACCGCGGGTCTTAAAAAAACGCGCTGCCCACAACCATTTATCCACACGTACACTCATATCCACCTCACTGAGATTTCATCGCAAGGCCTGCCAATGTTTCTCCAAACGTTTCGGCGAAATTGGCATGCTGGTTTTTAATTCCTGTGCAAATAAAGACACGCGCAACTCCTCAATCATCCAACGAAACGTCTCCAAATCATGGTTCACACTATTTTTGCCCTGCAAAAGTTTACAGCGTTGCTGGTATTGCAACCAAAACACCGCTATTTGCTCTGCCATTTGTTTGTCTTTATTCAAATCACGCGCTGATTTCTCCACGCGAATGCAAGCGCCATCAAGAAAACGTGATATATGTCTTAACCATGGCATCGGTGTCACTGCTACAAACCCATCAAACACTAAAGAATCACACTGCTGTTTTACATCCTCCAACATCGCCGCTTTTTGAGGTGCAACGCTGGCGTGGACTGCGGCTATCAATCGGGTATGTGCCTGCAATGCATCATCCACCATGTTTATGATCCGCTGCCCTTCCTGAACCAATCTCGCTCTGCCGTTTGCCAAACATTGCCCAAAGCTCTCTTTGTTTCGTGGCAGTTGAGCCAAGGCAATATCGGATAAAAAGACCGTCTCAAATATTTTTTCAATCGTATCTTTGCGTAATTTTTCAGGCTCCCCCATCAATGCTGCAAACATCATCATCGACTTCATTTTTTTCATCTGTTGATCAAGTATTTTGACCTGTTGATACATGGACAACATGCATAACCGCCGCACACCTTTTGCCATCGCCATATCGGCTTTGTCTCGGCTATCAAACATCTCAATGCCGACACTATCTTGTGTATCCACCAGAGCTGGAAATAGCTGTAAGCTTAAACCTTGCGTTTTTTGCACAACAACATCAGGCAGCTCATCAAAATCCCATGTTTTGATTGCTTTGCGCTGCAAAGGGTGCTGGCTAACAATGGCTTGTATCGTAGAATCTGAAAAATCACCTTGCAACCTATGAAAATCACCACTTTCAGCTATTTTTTTCTTGCCTTGATCCAAGACACGAAAGTTCATCAATAAATACTTTGGTAACTTATCCAAAGCCCATTGCTCCAAAGGCACATGAATGCCTGTCATGCGCTCAAGTTCCTTGGAAAATGCGGGTAATAATGCGCCTTTACCTATATCCATTGCTGACATGGCCGCTTCTGCAAATTGCGGTGCGGGCACAAAACTACGGCGCAATGATTTGGGTAAACCTTTGATCAAGGCAATCAATTTCTCTTGTAACATGCCTGGCACCAACCATTCAAAGGCTTCGGCGTGTAATGCACCAAGCATGGCTTGCGGTACAAGCAAAGTAATACCATCAGCATGATGCGATGGGTCAAAGTGATATTCATAGCGCAAATGCTGTGCGCCAACCTGAATCCCATCAGGGAAATCCGAGGCTGCAATACCTGCATCAGAATTCGCCAAAAGAACTTCTTTACTTAAGTACAACAATTTAGGGACTTTATTTTCTTCTGTTTTACGCCATTGCTCAAAAAGCTTGCCACTGCACACATGTTCGGGAATCAGCGCATCAAAAAACTCAAAAACCACCTGTTCTTCCGCCAACACATCCCGTCGCCGTGATTTGGCTTCAAGTTTTTCCAACTCATTGATAAGACCCTTATTATGCTGTGCATATTTACCATGTGTGCGATATTCACCAAGTACCAAGGCATGGCGAATAAACAATTCGCGCGATAGCACGGCATCAATCGCACCATAATGAACGGCACGCTTTGCCACAACCGACAACCCGAACAGGTTCACACGCTCATATGCCATCACTTGCGCACGTTTGGATGACCAATGCGGTTCGGAATATTCACGTTTAATCAAATGCGGTGCCAATCGCTCCAACCATGCTGGGTCAATCGGAGCCAATGTACGTGCATATAACTTACTTGTTTCCACCAAATCCGCTGCCATCAACCATTTGGGCGATTTTTTATACAGACCTGAACCAGGAAACAATGATAATTTCAAACTGCGTGCGCCAAGGTAGAGCTTGCCCTCATCTTGCACAGCAATATGCCCNAACAAGCCTGCCAATAGTCCACGATGTATCTCATCAGGTGTGGCTGGCTGCTGATTGGGTTTCATATTCAACTCGCGCACAATCCCCAATAACTGCCCATGCAAATCATGCCATTCTCGCAAGCGCACGTAGGATAAAAAGTGTTTCTGACACAATTTACGCAACTGATTTTTGGAATGATGCTTGGCTTGTTCGTGATACCATTCCCATAGCTTTAACCAACTGATAAAATCGGATGTTTCATCGGTAAATACACGGTGTTTCTCATCAGCTTTTTGCTGTGCATCCATGGGTCGTGAGCGAGGATCCTGCACCGACAATGCCGCGACAATAATCAACACTTCATGCAATGAGCGCTCTTGATGAGCTTGCAACAACATGCGTCCCAAACGCGGGTCAACGGGCAAACGCACCAGCTTCCGACCTGTAGGGGTCAGTTTTCGTGTTTCATCCACTGCCTGTAACTCATGCAACAAACGATAACCATCGGATATGGAACGTGATTCAGGTGGGTTCATAAACGGAAACTTCGCCACATCACCCAAACCCAAACTCGCCATTTGCAAAATCACACTGGCAAGATTGGTACGTAAAATTTCAGGGTCGGTTTGTTCGCTGCGCTGCGTAAAACTATCTTCAGCATAAAGACGAATGCACACACCTGCTGCCACACGCCCACAACGCCCAGAGCGTTGGTTGGCACTGGCTTGAGAAATAGGTTCAATGGGTAAGCGCTGTACTTTGGTACGTGCGCTATAACGGGAAATTCGTGCCAAACCTGTATCAATGACAAAACGAATGCCTGGCACAGTGAGTGATGTTTCCGCCACATTGGTTGCCAATATAATACGTCGCCCGCGATGGCTTTGAAATACTTTATCCTGCTCACCCACAGAAAGCCGTGAAAAGAGCGGAATAACTTCGGTATTTTTCATAGCATGCTGTTCTAAAGCATGGCTAGCCTCACGAATTTCACGCTCGCCAGGCAAAAAGACCAACACATCGCCTTGCGCATCCATGCGTTCTACTTCATCCACTGCCGTAACGATTGCTGATGGCAGGTTGTTATCCAACTCATCCTCATCACCTGTAATCGGGTGATATAGCACCTCAACGGGATAGCTGCGCCCAGACACTTCAATCACGGGCGCATCATTAAAAAATGCCGAGAAATGCGCTGTATTAATCGTCGCTGACGTTACAATCACCTTCAAATCAGGACGTTTGGGCAGAAGTTGTTTCAGATAACCCAATAAAAAATCAATGTTCAGGCTACGTTCATGCGCCTCATCAATGATAATGGTGTCATACTGCTCAAGTCGGGCATCACCTTGAATCTCTGCCAGCAAAATACCATCGGTCATCAATTTTATATAACCATCTTTTTTACTATGATCAGAAAAACGAACTTTATAGCCAACATGCTCGCCAACCTTGCTTTTTAGCTCTTGGGCAATGCGTGTCGCTACACTCCTTGCAGCAATTCTTCGCGGTTGGGTATGACCAATCAAGCCAGCAATACCTCGTCCAAGCTCCAAACAAATTTTAGGAATTTGCGTGGTTTTCCCAGAGCCTGTTTCCCCTGCCACAATCACCACTTGATTGGCTGCTATCGCTTCGGAAATTTTTTGCCGCTTGGCAGATATAGGCAAGTCTTCGGGGTACACAAGCTTGGGCACCCGTTCTTTGCGCCGCACATATTGCGCCGATGAGTGTTGAACTCTCTGTTGAACATCCAGCAACGCTTTATCTACAGGTTTACCCTGCCTTAAACGATGCGACAATCCATGTAAACGCTTGGATAAAGCCCGACGTTCAGAAAACATGCATGTGGCAAGTTCCGCAAAGAGTTGTTTTATTTGTTTTTGATTTGAAACGCTATTCACCCGCCCACTCTATTTTAGACTGCCCATGAGTACAGGTGCAAATCCATATACATCATAGGATGTGTTGTAACTTCTTATCTGCCTGTTCATGTTCAATTCATATTATACACATACTGTGCGCCCGTTCCTTGGCAGAGGACATGTTTGATAACTTACGCAGTATAAGGGGAATGAATGCTCAAACGAAGCTACCAATTAGGCAAGTATCTATTGTCATCGGGTGTTGTACTCATGATGGGAACCATGCCTGCACAGGCAGATTGGACACTGGAGAAAAGCATTCAATATGCACTTCAAGGCTCTCCAGAGCAGCAGATCATGCATGCAAGCATTCGTGCAAAACAAGCAGATCTAGACACCGCAGGCACTTGGCCTAACCCTAGAATTAGTATGCGCGCGCAAAATAGGCTCGGCATTGATAGTGGCACTGGTGGTTATAACCTTGACCAAATCACCTTTACCCAAGCCTTACCGCTTTGGCGCATACACAAACAGCAAGCCGTTGCCAATAAAATATTGGCTGCTGAAGAAGCAGGGGTGGAACAGTCATTACTTGCCATTCAAACAGAAATTGCACAGCTTTATTACACACTACTGCTTAACCATGAAGCCTTGATATTGGCTAAAAAAAGGCTGCAATTTACCGATGCTATTATCAAAGGGAAAGCACGGGGAAATAGTGGTATTATTCGTCATATCAACCCATTAGACCAACATCGCATGGAGCTTCTCCATGAACAGGCGCGATATAACCTTCACGAAGCTGAAGCAAAATATGAGGAGTTACTACACAGCTTCCGTTTACGTTTACAGTTACCAGAACAAACGCAAATCACATTGCCGAATATCCGCTTGGCAGCCAGCCCTCAGCCAGTTGCCGAGCTACAACAAAAGCTAGAGCAGCAATCAGTCATCATTAAAAATATGGAATATCAACTGGCAGCAAAAGAGGCGGGTATTGCACTTGAGAAAACCAAACGGTTTGGTGATTTGGAATTAACGCTCACACATGAAAAAGATATTTTGGCAGGTCGTCGTCAAAGCTTTCAAGGTATTAGCCTCAATATAGCCATACCATTTTGGAATCAAGGCAAGGGCAGTATTGCGCGTGCGGAAGCAGAAAGTGAGCAGGTTCGCGCGCAGAAAGCAGTGGCATTACGCAACCTTTCAACGCAACTGCAACAAAACCATGTACATTTATCACACCTACTTGAACAGGCACGCTCATTCCCCAACAAAATGATTGAACCCGCCGAACATTTATTGAACTTAACCAGACAAAGTTATGCAGTGGGTGAGGTGAACAGCATCACCTTGATTGATGCCTACAATAATTATTTCAATGCACTACAAAGGCACATGAATTTAATATACCAATCAAATATTGCCGCTGTTTCGCTTTATCATGGCGTGGGTGACAGGGATCTTTATCAAACGCAGATTGTAACAACATCTGGAGAAAGCCAATGATTGCAACATTGGTCCGATTCTCACTGATTCAAAGGCTCATGCTTTCGCTCATGGCGATTGTATTGTTTGCCGCTGGCATTACAGCATTCCAGAAGCTGCCGATTGATGCTTTTCCCGATGTCTCCTCACCGCAGGTCATGATTGTTGTGAAAGCACTGGGTATGGCTCCTGAAGAAGTGGAAAACCGCATTACTTTTCCCATTGAAATGGAAATGCAGGGCTTACCCAAACAAACAGTGATGCGCTCCACGACCAAGAATGCACTTGCCAGTATTATTATTGATTTTGAGGAAGGCACAGATATTTATTGGGCACGCCAGCAAGTATCGGAGCGCCTTGCACAAGTATGGACACGCTTACCCAAAGCTATTGAAGGTGGTTTGGCTCCGATTACAACACCGTTGGGTGAAATCTTTATGTATCACATTGAAGGTGAGGGTTATAGCAATCAAGATTTGCGCAGCTTACAAGATTGGGTGATTCGCCCGCAATTACGCACCGTTGTCGGTATTGCTGATGTTAACTCCTTGGGTGGCGAAGTACGCTCATATCATGTGATTCCAAACCCGCAAAAACTGGTGAAGTACGGGCTTGGTTTGCATGAGTTGCAAGTAGCTCTGCAAGAAAACAACCGCAATGCGGGCGGCAATCGCATCAATATGGAAAATGGTATTATTTATGTGCGTAGCATTGGTCAGATTGCAGGCATTGAAGATATTAAAAACATTACGGTTGCTAGCCGACAAGGCAAGCCCATCCATATCAGTGATGTCGCAGATGTACGGGTTGGTGCACTAACCCGTTATGGCGCAGTAACCGCACATGGTAAGGGTGAGATTGTGACTGGGCTTGCGCTTCTGGCGCGCGGGGCAAACAGCCGAACGGCGATTGACGGCTTAAAAGCAGAGTTAATCAAACTCCAAAACATCTTGCCCAAAGGGGTAACACTCACGCCTTTTTATGACCGTAGCGAGCTTGTTTCCGCAGCGGTATGGACTGTTGAAAAAGCGCTGGGTGAAGCGGTGATTCTGGTATTGATTGTGTTGATTATCATGCTGGGGAATTTACGCAGTGCGCTCACCGTTGCCTTAATTCTACCTTTATCTGTGCTGTTTACGTTTTCCATGATGTACCTCTTCGGCATTACTGCCAATTTGATGTCATTGGGCGGGCTTGCTATTGCCATTGGTATTTTAGTCGATGCTGCGGTGGTGGTGGTTGAAAATATTCATACGCGATTATCACAAAACACCAACGGCGCGGATAAATTACACACCATTTATCGTGCCACGTTGGAAGTAGCAACCCCTGTGATTGCAGGTATTACCATTATCATTATCGTGTTCTTACCACTGTTTAGCTTAACAGGCTTGGAAGGCAAGATGTTTAAACCTTTGGCAGTGACCATCTCGTTTGCGCTGCTTGGTTCATTAATCCTTTCACTCACGGTAATTCCCGTGTTTGCCAGCTTTATCATGAAGCAACATAAAAACGAACATCAAGATGARCAAGACGGTTGGTTGATACGCAACTTAAAAAATGGATACAAGCCGTTAGTAGAGTTTGCTTTGCGTTACCGCATCATCGCACTTGCGCTGGCATTGGCAGGGCTTGTGGGGGCAGCGATGTTGTTTCCYAAAATCGGCAAAGAGTTTATGCCTGTRATGGMTGAAGGYASTACGGTGATTATCGTGGAGAAAGACTCCAATATTTCGTTGGAAGATTCGCTGGCAATGGATGCACCGATTCAAAAAGCCATGATGGAAGTCCCYGAAGTGATCGGTGTGGTTTCGCGTACGGGTGCGGATGAATTRCGCATGGATCCTATGGGTTTGTATCAAACAGATAACTTCCTTATTACCATTCCTCGTGAGCAATGGACACGCTCACTGCCCGAAGTTAAAGAGGAATTACGCCAAAAATTAGAGCGCTTTGAAGGCATTGATTTTGCATTCACCCAACCCATTGATATGCGTGTATCTGAGATGTTGACAGGTGTGCGAGCGGCTATGGCAATTAAACTGTACGGTGATGATATTGATATTTTAGAAAACTTATCGGCACAAATTGAGCAAAGTTTGATTACTGTAAATGGTGCGGTCGATATTTTTCGCAGCAGACTCTCAGGGCAAAACTACTTGCAAGTGGATATGAAGTCGAAAGCCATGGCACGCTATGGCATTAATGCCGAAGATATTAACCGCGTTATTGAAACTGCTGTAGCAGGTCAGGTGGTCACCGAGGTCATTGAAGGCAACCGTCGGACTTCGGTGTTGTTGCGTTTTCCAGAAACATCGCGCAACTCACCAGAAGCCATTGGCAAACTGTTGATTGAGACTCCGACCCGAGCCAAAGTCCCTCTGCATTTGTTGGCAGATATTTATGCCAGCGATGGCCCTGTGGAAATTTCTCGTGAATCTGCAAAGCGGCAAGTGGTGATTCAGGCAAATGTACAAGGGCGTGATGTGGTAAGCTTTGTAAATGACGTGCAAGCTGTRGTTGCAAAAAATGTAAAACTTCCAGCCGGTTATTATGTGACTTATGGTGGTCAATTTGAGAATCAACAACGGGCAGCGGAGCGTTTAGCATTGGTCGTTCCAATATCTATTGTATTGATATTTTTGGTGTTATTCCTCACTTTCCGCTCTATGCGTCAGGCTGGTTTAATTCTTTTAAATATCCCGTTTGCTATGATTGGTGGTGTGGTGAGTTTGTATTATTCAGGCTTATATTTATCCGTGCCTGCATCGGTTGGTTTTATCACTTTGTTTGGTGTCGCTGTACTTAATGGTGTGGTGATGGTTAGTTATTTTAATCAACTTCGTGAATCAGGTTATAGTGTTACCAGCGCTGTGCGCTTTGGCGCTGAGCGTAGACTACGCCCTGTGTTGATGACAGCTATGATTGCCAGCCTTGGTCTTATGCCATTGCTTACAGCCACTGGTATTGGCTCAGAATTACAACAACCGCTTGCCGTGGTGATTATCGGAGGCTTGGTGACATCAACATTGTTAACTTTAATTCTTTTACCCATGTTGTATGACTGGATCGAGGGTGGCGAAGAGCGCAAAGCCAATAAGGAGGCTCTGGCATGAAGATTTTAACGATGGTTATCCATGCCAATATGCAACATGATTTGGCAGATATMTTGCGCAGCATGGATTGYATTAAAGAGTTTACATTTAGCCAAGTGCAAGGTCATGGCGCTCAAGATACCAAGGATGCTTTTCTGTCCATGCGCGATCGGGTTGTTGGTTACTCGCCGCATATTCGTGTGGAGATCATGCTTGAAGATACACACGTTTCGACCGTCTTGAAAAAGTTACGAGGCGTGGTTAAACATAGCCGTGATCAGGGTGTATATTGGGTTACATCTGTGGATGAGTCAGGGTTATTATAGACTGTTTAAGCGCCTACTTTTGGTGATTTTGAATATTCTGAATCACCAAAARCAGGCATKCTTAGGAAGCCCTGATTAACGCTGGCGCAATAGGCATTGCTTGCTGAAAAAAGTGCAGGGCAAGGCGTAAATGACAGCCTATATAGTCGTTCAGGAATTGGTTTGCCGCTACGCCTTCATGCGACCAGTTTTTCATTTACCGCCACCATAACCCCAATCAACCTGGGCATATGCATGTAACAACGCTGTTTTTATAAATAAATAGCGTTATATTACCGCCATGATACGCACGGAAAAATTAAGCCGTCATTTTGATGATGTTATCGCTTTAAACAACACCGATATTCACATCAAAGCGCACCAAACAACCGTCATTATGGGTGGTTCAGGCTCTGGTAAAACAACATTATTGCGCTTGTTGGCAGGCTTGGAGTGTCCAACATCTGGGCATATTTGGTACGGCAAAGATGATTTGAATGGTATGAGCCAAAAGCGTCTTTATCAATTACGGGCTCGTATGGGTATGCTTTTCCAGTATTCTGCACTGCTTAACTCGCTAAGTGTGTACGATAATGTTGCTTTTCCCTTGGTTGAACATACAAAATTAGATAAATCCGTGATTCACACCATGGTCACCATGAAGCTGGAACAGGTTGGACTGCGTGGCTTTGAACATTTAATGCCATCGCAACTCTCTGGCGGCATGGCAAAACGTGTTGCATTTGCCCGTGCTTTAGCCATGGATCCAGAGGTTGTTTTCTTTGATGAGCCAACATCAGGATTGGATCCTATTTCAGCAGGTGTGATAGCCTCACTTATTGACGACATCACCAAGCGTACAAAAATGACCTCTATTGTTGTAACCCATGATGTGCATGCAGGACTTAAGATTGCCGATCATGTTATTTTGTTATGGCAGGGAAAAGTTATTGCAGAAGGTACATCCGAGGTCATTCGCCATAGTGATGATGCGCGTGTTCAACAGTTTATTGAAGGTCGCCCCGATGGACCCATCCCATTTTCACGCAGTGAAACATCATATATTGATGATCTTTTGCATAAACCTGGCACGGTACGCATGTCATGAATAAGACAAACATTACACAAAACAGTATCACGCTATTTTTTGGTTATTTGGGTCGCTGGTTTTTACGCGCTATTGAAAGCATGGGCGATGCTGCTGTATTAAGCACAACCTCATTGGCTCACCTGTTTCACAGACCATGGCAAGGCAAACACATCGTTTTACAGCTCTATGCACTGGGTGTCGGCTCATTTGTCATCATCGCTATCACGGGTGCTTTCACAGGCATGGTTTTATCACTTCAAGGTTATTATACACTGGCAAAATTTGGTTCCGAATCACTACTCGGATCGGGTGTCGCATTGGCAATTATTCGTGAGTTAGGCCCTGTACTCGGTGCTTTTATGATGGTGGGGCGGGCAGGCTCAAGCATTACGGCTGAAATTGGTATTATGCGTGTAACAGAACAATTGGATGCTTTGCAAATGATGGCAATTAATCCCAAAGCACGCGTTATTTTACCACGTATTATTGCCATGATTATCGCACTGCCCATATTGGTTACGATGTTTGATATTATTGGTTTGGCTGCTGGTTATGTCGTTGGTGTTGAGTTATTGGGCGTGAATGGCGGAGCCTTTATTGGTGAAATGATTGCCAAAATCACCCCTATGGATTTATATGCAGGCTGGGTCAAGGCACTCGGATTTGGCATATTAATCGGCGTTATCTGTACATACATGGGCTATCGTGCAACACCGACAACAGAGGGTGTTGCCAAAGCCACAACACAGGCAGTGGTTGCAGGATCAGTCGGCGTACTTGTACTCGATTATATCCTGACATCATTTTTCCTGTAAACAAAAGAGAGGAACAATATGCAATCCTATCGCAGAATTGAAATTACCGTGGGTATCTTTGTATTTCTTGGCATCATGGCTATGGCTTGGATGGCAATCAAATTAGGGCAGGTTGGCGGTCTAGGTTCCTCAGGTTACAATGTGTCTGCAACCTTTGAAGATGCAGGAGGCTTACGCGCTGGTGCAGATGTGATGTTAGCTGGCGTATCCATTGGTCGTGTCGCATCGGTACAGCTTCAGGGACAAGAAGAAGCATTGTTACAGCTTGAAATTCAACAAGGTGTCAAACTCACCACCGATGCCATTGCAGCGGTGCGAACCAAAGGTATTATTGGCGAACGTTATGTGCGCATTAGTCAGGGTGCTGATGATGAAATCATTGAAAATCATGGCGAAATCGAAGAAACCGAATCGGCAATCAATATCGAAGATTTAATCAGCAAGTATATTTTCTCCAGCGCAGAGTAATATTTACCCCGCCCGCATAGACATAACTGTATTAGACTTTGCCTAAGATTTTTTAAAAATAAGGAGTTGGACATGAATATCATGACAAAAGGTCTCATTACATTTTTATTACTTTTCTTTGCAGCGCCCGTTTGGGCGAATGATACAGAACGAGATGATCCTAAGGTTGTCGTTGAAAAAGCTGTAAACGGTATTCTTCATGCATTAGAAAAGCGAAAGGATCAAAGCAAACTAACAGAGCAAGACCGCGATGCGATTCGCCAACAGGTTGAAGGACGCTTTGATTATCGCGAAATGGCTCGTCGCAGCGTCGGCAGGGCTTGGAAAAAACAAAGCTCTGAACAACAAGCAGCATTCACCGAAACATTTCGCCAGCTACTGGAGCGCTCGTATGGCAATCGCCTTTCAGCCTACCACGGTCAAACTGTTGAATTTGATGATGCCGAATTCAAAAAAGACAAAGCACGCGTTAAAACACGCGTCATTGATAGTAATAAAACCACGCCTGTTGCATACCGTTTGCATCAACGTGATGGTGTATGGCAAGTCTACGATATTAAAATCGAAGGCGTGAGTTTGGTTGGCACATTTAGGAAAGACTTCAAAGGACCTCTGAAAAAAGATGGTTTTGATGGCCTGCTAAAAGCATTAAGTGACAAAGTTGAACGTCTAAAAGAGAAGGATGCCAGTTAAGCGTCGTTGATGGCAATACAAGAAGTAGCCTCAGTGTGAAGCTCTCTTTAAGCAAACTGAAAAAAATAGCACAACGTATCGCCATGCTGCTGCTNNTNCTCATCGCCTTGGGCGGTGTTGCAGCATGGTGGCTGGTGCCTGACATCAACCGCATGCGACCGCATATTGAGTCATTGCTCAAGCAAGAACTACAATTAAGTAAGCTTCGCCTAGAAGGTTTATCTTGGTATTGGGCAGGGCATGTCGGCTTCAAAGTGGAGCATTGTAGCTTTGAAACAACAGATGGCATGGTAACCCTCGATGACTCCGAATTGGCAGTGCAAATATCATTGGCAGGGCTTATGCGCGGTGAATTATGGCCTAAACGTGTGTCATTACATGGCGGTTTATTACACATCAATGCATCAGATTATAACCAAGAAAAGCACATAAGCTTTTCTCCTATGCATTTGACCTTGGATGATATGAAAGTGCAATGGCGTTATGCCTCATACCAAGGTTCGCTGGACTCTGCGGATTTGGACATTGATATTGCCTCTGGATCAGCCCTCTTACGCATGCCTGGTTTTCTATTCACTGCCTCACTAAACCCACAGACCCAACTTGTTTCTGCAAATTGGAAGTTTGATGATATGCATTGGTTACCCACCGAATGGCAAAAATTCATGTTGGGCAATATCTCGGGCGAAGCGCATCTAACGCAACAAGATAAGTTGCAATGGCAACTAAAAATGCAAACACAAGGTACTGCATCCATCAACTTTCCCGCAGGCCCCTTTCAACTACCCTTCGATCAACTTCTCTCAACATGGCTTATCAGCTTTGATGAGCAGCATAACTTACAACAATGGGATATGCCTTCGTTAAAATGGCGGCAGGGGGAAAATCAAGGTCTCGGAAATGCGCATTGGCAGGATGGTGAATTTACACTCTATGCCGATTCTGAACACTTGGATATGCCGCTATTATGGTCATGGTTGCGTCCATTGGATGATTCACCCGACTGGCTAAATTGGCTGGGGAAAATGAAGGCAGGGGTCGCATCAGATATTCAAGTATCTCTTAGCATGCCCTGGCTGGAACCACTAAAAAGTTTGCCTCAAGCGCAAGATTGGGATGCTTTACGCTATCATGTTAGTGCTGAAATCGATGATGCGGATATTCACCTAGGCTTTGCAAATAACCGCCTTGTACACAGCAAAGCCAAAATAGATATTGATGAACATGGCTTGCAAGCAAACATTAGCTCTGTGGAATTGCCTCATCATGCTGGCAGTGCATCAGGAACCTTGSKYATGMCNTTNKSKMWACYYTMAAYATWRAYATTCAAGCACATGGACAAACAGATGTTGGAAAGCTGCAACAGTGGATTAACCCCGACCACGCTGAAAGTATGCGCTGGATCAGTGCCCCCGCAACAACAGTCGTGCAGCTGCAATGGAATCCATTGCAGGCACTTCCCAGCATGGCGCATATTTCACTCAAGCCGTCTGACACATGGCACTTAGAACCCAATAATATACCTCTGAAAATTAAATCAGGAAAGGTGATATGGGATATAAAACAAGGTTTGAGCGCAACAAAATTAGATATTCACAGTAAATTTTTCCATGGCTCTTTATCATTTGAAGCCAGCGAAGATGCGCAGAAAACGTTCCAGTTAAAGTCATTAACAAGCCAGCTACAAGCTGATTTTTCTGACATTGTTGCATATTATCACATCCCCATCGAACAAGCCTCTGGTCAGCTGCAAGCAAATATCAATTTTGACCAAAACTGGCATGGCTCATTGGATTTTAAACAAGCTGCATGGGCAAACTTTCTAGGCTCCAATAAACCTGTTGGACAAGCCATGCAAGTCGCCTTTCAAGGAGCCTTGGAAAACGGCAATCTCAAAATTAACCGGTTATTTTGTGATCAAGCCCCTATACAACTCAACGGTTCAGGGCAAATAAACAAACATGGTTTAAAATTAGATTTATTATCTCTAAAGGCTCCTGCTTTTGATGGTGCGCTAAAAGTCTCAGCGCCTTTTACAAAAGAGCCTTGGGAAATGATTATCAACGCGCAATATTTAAGCCGCAAAGCACTACCTGAGCAACTACCAGAAAGCAAAACGATGGCCGATAAAGCTTGGTCTCTCCGTGCCAATATCGATACTTTCGTATGGGATGATGCGACCATGAAAGGTGTATCTATAAAGCTTGCTTCAAAACGCAACAGTGTTGGCATTTTAAAAGCCCGTAACATCCATTCTGGAACACTTGATTTACAAGATGTGTCAGCCTTATTCGCTTTGCCTGGTCAAGGCGCTGTAGATTTAAGGCAGCTATCTGCCTCCATGGACAAACAACATCTCATGCTTTCCGCATCATTAAAACCTGAAAAGGATGGCGGCATGCATTGGCGAGGCTTCGCACAACTTAGCGGCAACTTTGGTGAGACCATGCAGCGAGCAGAGCTTAGCGAACTGTTTGCTGGCGGTGATATGCAAGCRYTATTCYTRGGGCAAGGAATCYTATTGCGCGATCAACCTTGGTGGGATGGKYTRCGCGGGCGRCTRCGCTTACGCGTGGAYGAYGGCACCATYCTYAARGGCGGCACWCTYACCAAAACATTGGCRGCMRTAAGYCTKGTGGATTTRCCYGAYYTATTCTTTGGYAATCGYAARGATTTAARTCAAGAWGGYYTGTATTACAAACGCTTACAAATTGAGGCATCYTTASAARATMAAATGTTCAAYATYCAAAMRYTSGGTTTRCGYTCATCGGCTATGGAYATRGCWGGMAAAGGCAGYCTRGATCTTGAAAAAAATRRCATYGATTTAAAAATGATTGTACGACCGTTTCAAAACCTGGATGCTATCCTTGGTAAAATCCCACTACTTCGCGATCTTTTAGGCGGTTCCGCCCACTCCTTTATACGCAAGGTTTACCACATGCATGGGCCTGTAGCCAATGCCACAGTCGATCAGTTATCACCTAAAGAGGCTGGTTTATCCAACCCTGGCTTGGTTGAAACCCTATTAAGCCTGCCTGATCTATGGTTTGGCAAGAGCAGTAAAGCGCAACAGTAACTCATGCTATTCACCTTTCTCTAAGGAAATGCTGATCAACTCAATGAATGGCAATCATCACCAATTCCTACGTTACCCATCTTATAGTGATTCATAAATTGATTTACCTTAGAAAAAAGCATTCATCTAAATGACACTTCATTGTTTGAAAGCCCTCCCCCCAACCCTCTCCCTCAAGCGGGAGAGGGTTGGGGTGAGGGAG
>NVTQ01000018.1 GCA_002401635.1 Pseudomonadota bacterium | reverse complement strand
GCCTCTAATTCACCAAAGGATTGCAAACTATCAATGTATGTTGTTTGCTCCAAAATCGCCATCAGTCCACGATCAGGCATATCTTCCAAACCATCCCGAAGGCGCACAATAAGCTCTGCCAAAGGCTGTAGCTTCTTAGCCACACCTTCGGCATGACCTGCTGCCACAACATCCAACCATTCATAGGCACGCATACCCGAAGCTGCCAATTGCGCAGCAATTTGTTCCTGTCCTTTAAGGCCAATGCCACGTTTGGGTTTGTTCACAATACGCAATACATGCATCGCATCAGCACAACGATTGATGATTGCCCAAAAACTCAATGCATCTTTAATTTCCAAGCGTTCAAAAAAGCCCACACCACCAATAATCTGATAGGGCATCTCTTCTTGGCGTAGAATTTGTTCCAAAGCCAAGGATTGGCGGTTGGAGCGATACAGYACCGCCATATCATCCCAAGCAATGCCGCGATCACGGCGTGATTGAAGAAAGCGAGCCACCTGCCGTGACTCATCATATTCATCATTGCACACTTTCCATGCGGGTTTCATGCCATCTTCACGGGTGGGCTTTAGCACTTTTTCATGGCGCTCGCTGTTGTCAGAGATAATAGCATTGGCAAGCTTGAGAATGGATGGTGTGGAACGATAATTTTCTTCTAACCTATGTGTGCCTACCGCAACACCCTTCCAAATATTTTCAAAATCAAGAATATGGCGCACATCTGCACCGCGCCAGCCATAAATCGACTGATCATCATCACCGACCACGGTAAGATTATGATGTTCCGCACAAAGCAGGGTCAGCCATTCATGCTGAACAGGGTTGGTATCTTGATATTCATCCACCAACACATGATCAAAACGACTACGCAATGCCACCGCAATATCGGATTTTTCACGCAATAAACGCACTGTGTTGACAAGCAAATCGGAAAAATCCATGCGCTCTAGCTGTTTAAGCTGACTTTGATATTTCTCATATAACTCGCGCAAATCAATACCGCTCCACATTTGCGAATCAACCTGATCAGGCAATAAACCTGCATGTTTGCAATGCTCAATCCAGCCTATCAAATAAGATGGGTGCAGTGTCTCACTGGCAATATCTCGGGCTTTTAGAATACGTTTTATCAAAGCTCGCTGATCATCCGAATCAATCACCTGAAATGATTTTGGATAGCCCAACGCATCTGCATAACGACGTAAAAAGCGCAGGGATAACGCATGAAATGTGCCTGAAACCACACCGCCGCCACCATCACCAATCAAATCAGACAAACGTGTTTTTAACTCTGCTGCCGCTTTATTGGTAAAGGTTACAGCCAAAATGCGATGCGGCGCAATGCCGTGGGCTGCAATCAAATGTCCAATACGATGTACAATGGTGCGGGTCTTTCCTGAGCCTGCGCCTGCTAGAATAAGTTGCGGGCCATCACCCGCCTCAACTGCTTGTTGTTGCGCAGGATTTAAATCAAACATGGGTATTATCATCCATTTTTTCACCATGTTTTACAATCAGCTTATGATATTTTGAAAACACTGCATTGCGTGACAAAATGCCAAGAACTTTGCGCGGATTATCGGCTGCCACAACGGGCATTTGTTCAAATTCGACACGATCTAATAAGGTTACAGCATTCAATAAATTATCATCTTCAGAAATCGTAAGAACCTTACGGTTGGCTATCTCTGATGCCACAACCACTTGGTCTAAGGTGGCATCCAATAACCATTCTTGCAAATCAGCAAATGTAATAATGCCGATCATCAAATCATCATCATCCACCACCTGCACACAGCCCTTTCCTGACTTCACATACACTTCTTTCAACTCTGCCAGGCGTGCATGCTCAGATATTTTAGGAATGGATTTCCAAGGAATACGACTTACAGGCACCGAACGCATCCATGACCGCTCCAGCCCCCAACTTGTTTCAATACCCCGCTCTTGCAAAGACTCTGTCACCGCAGAATCTTCTCCAAAAGCACGTTTTACCAATGCTGCAATCACACATGCTGCCATCAAAGGCATCATAATTTGGTAGTTTCCTGAAAGTTCAAAGACCATCAAAATAGAACTCATAGGAGCTTGCAGCATCGCCGCCATCATCGCCGCACATGCCACCAAAGCATAAGCCCCATAACTTTCTGACATGTCTGGAAATATGCTATGCACAATCAAACCGAAAAATGCACCTGCAACCACGCCCATAAATAATGAAGGGCCAATCATACCACCGCCAAAACCAGCCCCTGAACAAATAACACTCACCAGTGCTTTGAATATCAAAAGAAGCCCCAAAAATAACAACACAGGCAATACCATGCCTTGAATGCTTGGATCAATATTCTCTAATAAAATACTTTCCACCGTGCCATAACCAATCGACATAACTTCTGGCATAATCAAAGCACAACAACCTAAAATAAAACCCGCAATAGCTGGTCGCAAAACAGGATTAGGAACATGTTTCTCAAAAAAGTGCCGTGATTTTGGTAATGCCTTCAGCACCACCGCCGCAATGAGCCCGCAAAAAACGCCCAAAGCCATATATGCGGGTATTTCCCAACTAGAAACCAAAACGAAATCGGGAATTGAGAACATCGTGTTATTACCCAAGTGCGCACGGGTAATCACCGTTGCAATCACCGCTGAAAGCACAATCGGTGTAAAAGTTGCAATAGCATAATCAGTTAAAATAACTTCTAAGGCAAAAAGCACACCTGCAATGGGCGCATTAAAAGCTGCTGCAATACCTGCAGCCACACCACAACCAACAATCGTGCGCATCTGTTTCTCACTAAGCACAAAAAACTTACCCAATTGTGATGCTAAAGCAGCGCCCAGAGCTACTGTTGGCGCTTCCCTACCCATCGAAGCTCCACTACCCACAGATACAATGTTGCTGGCTAACTCTGCCAACGTTTTACGACCACTAATACGACCACCACGCTCAGACAACGCTTCTAGCACACCTGGGATGACCCGCGCTTCGCCTTTTGGAATCCAATAATGATTAATCAAGCCAACCAAGAGCCCGCCGCAAATAGGTGCTGCAAGAAACATATACCATGGAATGGTTTGCAAAGCCGCCGACCATGTTGCCTCACCTGTCCACAGCATCGAGACCCACTCAATACCAAAACGAACCACCAGTGCACCATAGCCAGCTAAAACACCAACAAACAATGCCAAAATGCCCAAATAAAGGTGCTCATTTGTCACTTTCCACTGATTCACTCGGTAGTAAAAGGCTTTTAACATTCCGCGATAGTAACAAAGCAAGCTTTAGCCTCAAACATATCTTTTACATCTGCATGTTAATACCTAGCCGACATTACTCACAAATCGCCGTGATGATTACGCTGAGTCTTTGCTGGCAAAGGGTTCCGAAGGAAAAAAACGTAGCTCTGCATACGGGCGATTGATAGAAAAATCGTTGCGGGCAAAGGAACACGCAAGGACGCTGTCGCCTTTATGCAGTAATGCGAGCTAGCTATGCCCGTTAGAATTCATAGGCTTTGTCGCGCGGAGTGGTTCGGGTAATCGCGGTATGTTTTATGCGTATCGAGGAAAGTCCGGGCTGCATAGAGTAGGATGCTGGATAACGTCCAGTGGGGGAAACCCTAGGAAAGTGCCACAGAGACTAGACCGCCATCGCATGCGATGGTTAGGGTGAAAAGGTGCGGTAAGAGCGCACCGCTGTATTCGGCAACGCGTACAGGCGCAGGTAAACCCCATCCGCAGCAAGGCCAAATAGGGAGTCGTTAAGCGTGGCTCGCGCGTGACTTCGGGTAGGCTGCTTGAGGCTGCCAGTAATGGTATGTCCAGAGGAATGRTTACCACYRTTATTKYTTAAAATAATGGTACAGAACCCGRCTTATAGAGCCACTYCGCACTTTTTCCTAAAAATCTTCRYCTGTTTCTGACATACTGCGCGTCATTCTAAMCACATGAACCAAATCATCATGTGMATCGAGGTACAGAACATGCCARCCCAACATTTGACGGATGACCTTCGCATCGTCGGTATCAAAGAAGTCGTATCACCAGCATTGGTTCATGCTGAACACCCTGTAAGTGATATAGCTGCAGCTACCGTCACCACTGCACGCAAGAATATTCACAATATTCTTCGTGGTGATGATGATCGTTTATTAGTGGTGGTGGGTCCATGCTCGATTCATTGCCCTGATTTAGCCATCGAATATGCCAAACATCTTCGCGACTTAAAAGATAAGTATGCTGATAGTTTACAAATTGTCATGCGGGTTTATTTTGAAAAACCACGTACCACGGTTGGCTGGAAAGGTTTGATTAATGACCCGCATTTGGATGACTCATTTGAAATTAATACGGGYATCCGCATGGCKCGTAAATTACTMCTCGAAATCAACGAAATGGGCATTCCAGCAGGTACAGAGTTCCTTGATTTGATTACCCCACAGTATTTTGCCGACTTGGTAAGTTGGGGTGCTATTGGCGCGCGAACAACAGAAAGCCAAGGTCATCGCGAGTTATCATCGGGTTTATCCTGCCCTGTTGGTTTTAAAAATAGCACCGAAGGCGGTTTCCGTATCGCTATTGATGCCATCAATGCGGCATCCAACCCGCATCACTTTTTATCACTGACCAAGGAGGGTCGTTCAGCAATTTTCTCTACCAGTGGCAATGAAGATTGTCATATCATTTTACGTGGTGGGCGCGAACCAAATTACGATGCGGAGCATATCGCTTTTGCCACAAAAGAGCTGGTTGCCGCCAAGGTTAGCTCAGGTATTATGATTGATTGCAGCCACGCCAATAGCCTGAAACAGCATGAGCGCCAAATCATTGTGGGGCATGATGTTTGTGAGCAAATCAGTGCAGGCAACGATAAAATTATTGGTGTCATGATTGAAAGTCATTTGCATGCAGGTCGTCAAAATGTTGTGAGTGGTCAGCCACTTAAACATGGCGTAAGTATTACCGATGCCTGTATCGCATGGGATGATACAGCCGATTTACTGGCTGATTTTGCGCAAGCTGTTGAGCAACGGCGGAAACAACGCGCATGACCATTCAGTTCTCAAATGCTGCCAAAGCCAAACAATTACGCGAGTTCTTTCAGCAACATGGGCGCATTTATATCGTTGTTGATGCAACCCGTGATGATGTTGGTGTACCTGATTTTTTAAAGGGTGACCCAGCCCTTCGTTTGGTGCTCAATAGCCGTATGCCGCAACCTATTTACATTCGTGATGATGCACTCACATCCGACTTTTCATTTTCTGGACAGTCACATGCATGCCATATTCCCATGCCATATATTTGGGCGGCCTATCAACCCGATGGTGATCTCGAACAAGGGCTAGTTTGGGAAGATTGTGTGCCAGAGACCATCCGCGTGGTGGTCAACGCAACACGTAGTTTACAAGAGACAACAGCCATCGAGCAGCCATCACCCGATACAAGCACGCCAACCACCATCGAAAAAGCGAATATTTCAGAGAAAAAAGTTCGTCATTTGCGTGTCGTAAAGTAAAATGATGACTTGCTTTAGATGCCTATTCCTTTGCCTGTGCATATTGTTAAATCTAAGTGTGGCACAAGCTCAAGAAGACCCGCGATTTAATATTTCAATCAACTTTGAGGATGGCAATACACCCTCTTTAAGGGAACAGGTCAAACAGGCATTGCCCATACTTTGGGATCGCATTATTACCCAGCAAGCACGCCCAACCATGCCTAAGAATATAAAAGCCATGACATTACTACGCAGTGTGCGTCCCCAACAAGGTGGAAGTATCATCCAATTTAGCCCTGAACGGATCTGGGCACGTTTGGAAAAAGAAGGCATCCCTCATATTCGCACTTTACCCGTCTTTAACCTTCGAGTTGAACTCATCAATGCCTTTGGCAGCAGTATGCAAGGCTCTGAAAATGAAGTATTGGCTTATGCCCATGAGCAATCAGCCAAGCTCGGTATACAACTCAAAGCCAATGCACCATTGCTGGCTATTCGCATCCAATGGCTTGATGATATACAGGTGCAACTATCTGCACGTGGTCAGTCCCGTTTAAGTGAATTTAGTGAAACCCGTAACCTTGATATGGGTGATCCATTCATCCAACTTAAACGCTGGGTGACACAAACCATGATGCGTGCCCGTGATGCTTATGTGTGGCAAAACAAGCTTGTAATGGATGCAAATAATGCAAGCGATGAGCTAGCAGCTCTAAGCTTACACCTGTTGATCGAACAAGCCGCCAGTCTGCCCGAACAAATAGCCCTAGAAACAGCGCTAAAAGCTGACCCGCGTGTGCAAAGTATTTTACCGAACTACCTAAACTATCGTAGCCGTGAATATATCATTCAACTTAAACAAAATGATGATAGCTGGATAGCTGACTGGTTTGCTCAGCGTGGCATGGTCGCCACCCCCAATACACAAGGTTGGCTCATTCGATAATGCAAAACCTGCTTAATATCCCTAATATGCTCACCTTGGCACGCATTATTATGACCCCTGTGATTGTCTATATGGTGCTAAGCGGTGAGGCATGGCTGGCACTTGCTTTGATGGTTGTTGCAGGCATTACCGATATGCTAGATGGTGCTATTGCACGTTATTTCAATATGCGCACAACTGTTGGAGCCTACTTGGATCCATTGGCTGATAAAATATTACTTATCAGTTTATTTATAACACTATTTATCGTTGAGCAAGTTCCACTCTTTGTTTTTCTTGCGATTATTTTTCGTGATTTAATTATTGTATTGGGCGCAGTCACTTATGAAATCGTCACCCGCCGACTGACCATGCAGCCAAGTTTTATATCCAAAGCCACAACCTTTATCCAAATTGTCTATGTGGCTTTGTTATTATTAAATATGGCAATAATCATACCCGCCATACTGCTGAAAATCGCTATGTGGCTAACGTTTCTGCTTACCTGCGCTTCAGGTCTACACTACTTGATTAGTTGGACAAACAAAGCCGCAAAGCAAGAAACCAAAATATAAATCCAAGCTCGCTTTTATGACACAACAACGACTTCTTTTCACACTTCCTATTACGCCTGGTTACCATACTTGGGTACACCATCAAGGTACCATCACAGCCTGTACAAGGCTTAGCGTGTGGCTCAATGAGGGTGGATTATTGTGGTTAAAATCAGATAGCCCCGCAGGAAAAAGCCATCTTCTACGCGCTTTACAAGAAGAGTATCCACAACTGGCGCGACTGCACATTCAACCATCTTTATCCGCTCTCCAACAAGTCGCATCATGGCTTGAAACATTAGAAAATTATACTTTTTGGAGCATTGATCTGCCAGCCCATGATCTACCCAAAGATACGGCTACAGCATTATTTCATCTTATTGAACATGCCAAAGACAAGTCTAGACCATTACTCATTGCTTGGCGTTGTGCCGATGATGAACTTACGCTACCAGAGCTTGCTAGCCGCATGCGCATGCTAGAGCAGGTTTATATCACCCCCCCAGAAAGCGATCATGACCTACATAATGTTCTAAAGGCAGCCGCCCAGCAATTACACTGGGATATGCCAGATAAGCTCATTAAAGTCATGCTGACCCACTTAGCACGCGATTTGGATAGTCAGCTATCGGCTTTGAAACATTTGGAAGCAGCCTCACAAATCGAGCGAACCCGCATGACCCAAGCATGGGCGCGCCAAAAATTAAACATATAAAATATATTTAATATCAATAGGTTATATGACTATAGTGTGGTTCGCAAACGCCTTAGAACCCCATCAAGCTCTTGTGCACGGCTATAACTAATCCTTAACTCTCCCGAACCATTCTTCTTGCAACTTAAAGTCACTGGCAACCCCAATGTGCGCATCAACTCATCTTGAAGAGCCGCAACATCTGCATCGATGGGTTCTTCCGAAACATGGCTTGTATGATTATGTAATACACGCTTTGCCTCTTTTTCCATCTGCCTAGCACTCCACTGCTCAGCAACACACTTACGCGCTAGCGCTTCAGCCTTGCCTGTATCCAGACCCACCAATGGACGAGCATTACCCATCGTTAACAAACGTTGCTCAATCATGTCCTGAATGGATAGCGGCAGTTGCAATAAACGAATTAAATTACTTACCTGCACACGTGATACACCAATACTCTCGGCTACTTGTTGCTGGGTAAAAGAAAACTCATCAATCAAACGTTTGTATGCCCTTGCCGATTCAACTGCTGTTAAATCATCACGTTGCTCATTCTCAATAATTGCCAGCTCCAAGGCTTGCAAATCATCCACTTCACGCACAACGGCTGGAATATCCAGCAAACCCACAGCTTGCGATGCTCGCCAGCGTCTCTCGCCTGCAATCAACTCATAGCCATCACCCTGCACGCGCAAAAGAATCGGCATCAATACACCCTCTTTACGAATCGACTCGGTTAATGACTGTAGTTCTTGCTCATCAAAATATGAACGCGGTTGATAGCGATTGGGTTTTATTTTTGAAATCAATATGTTAGTCGATTGATTAAGCACTTCCGCCGTTGGTTTATCTGCCAATAAAGCGTCCAACCCGCGTCCCAAAGCACGTTTTTTCATTGTTTTTTTCACAACCATTACCCTACCCCTGACGCTGCATAAATTCTTGCGCAACCTGCAAATAAGCTTTCGCTCCAGCCGAACGAATATCATGATGCATGACTGGAACACCATAACTTGGTGCCTCTGATAAACGCACATTACGTGGAATAATCTGCTGGTAAACCTGATTTCCAAAATACTCACGTACTTCCGCTTCAACCTGTTGAGCCAAATTGTTCCTACGATCTACCATGGTTAATAAAATACCATCCATAAGCAACTCTGGATTTAAAGCACCTCGAACACGGCGAATGGTATCCATAAGCTGGCTCAAACCTTCCATCGCATAAAACTCTGTTTGCARTGTAATCATCACAGCATCMGAGGCKGTTAATGCATTMAGCGTYAAAATATTTAAAGCTGGYGGACAATCAATAATCACATAATCAAAGGCTTTGCCCTTATATTCTGAAAATGCTTTTTGCAAACGATGTTCACGTTTTTCTTTATTCACCAACTCAACTTCTGAACCTGCCAAGTCCATGGTGGCTGCAAGCACTGATARGTTTTCACATTCACTTTCGACAAYMGCATCTTGCAAACTACTATCGCCCATCARCACTTCATACATGCCYAATTCAACTTCTTTTTTATCGATRCCCAAACCTGARGTGCTATTRCCTTGTGGATCCAAATCCATAAGCAACACTCGCTTTTCCAACACCGCAAGAGATGCCGCCAAATTAATACTGGTGGTTGTTTTCCCAACACCRCCTTTTTGATTGGCAATTGAAATCACYCKTCCAARATTATGATGTTTCACGTGAAACCCCTTCCCTATCAAAATAWAYCYCAARCATRMTTACTTCARCCAAGCGTAACACTGCACYTGCTGTTCCTCAATTGCATCCACATCTCCKAGCTCWYTCAAAGCCCAGCCWTCAACAYTCACKGAWGGYTGTTCTCTAGGMACAGGRAASACAGCAACAGCATGMCTATTTACATGYCTTGAACACATATCCAAYAAYCCYTTYACATTGGTTACYGCYCTAGCCACRCAYACATCTACGGATAGYGATGCYAAATCATTRATATCMGCATCATAMACTTCYATRTTKARTTCCAARATRCGCCCTAAATGTCGAAGAAACTCYGCCCGTTTTTTTCGACGYTCAACCAAAAYACCTTGYAATTGAGGCTTGGCAATTARMAGTGGTATGCCAGGAACACCCATRCCRCTACCWATATCCAGCAAMCGCCCCTGCTCTGGCATCCARTCTTTTAATGCCACAGATGGCTGAAYAAAGCGCCGATTAAACATCCCCGCATCAGAAATCGATGTTAGATTTAAAGCYTTGCGAAAACGCAAAACCTCCTGTGTATATGCTTCGAGTTTTTCTTTCATGATACMGCTTCTTTCTGATGTAAATAAATCATTAAACATGTTACAGCAGCAGGTGTAACACCAGAAATACGTATCGCTTGACCAAGGTTGTCAGGCTTAACATCTGCCATTTTTTGCTGGCATTCAATACTCAAACCTTTGACTTGTGTATAGTCCAAGTCACGGGGTATTTTGCGACCCTCCATATCCTTAAAGCGCTGTACTTCAATGGCTTGTTTATCCAGATAACCATCATAATGAATTTCTGCTTTTAAACTCGCCCAATCTTGAATGGAAAGATCTTCACAGCCTTCAAGTAGCTGCAACGCTTCATTCATATCTACATCTTGCCTATGGCAATAGGCTGGTAAATACGTTCCCTGCTGTGTTACAGGCAAGCCCAAGGCTTCCAAACGCCCTGCCCATACTTTGCCACTACCAATCATCAAACCTTTAGCCTTTTCAATCATAGATTGCACACGCGCTTCTCGCTGACTATAAAAACGTAACCTTGCCTCATCATATAAACCCAAGCGAATAGCTGCCGCACCCAAACGTAAGTCCGCATTATCTTCACGCAAATACAAACGAAACTCTGCTCGCGATGTAAACATGCGGTATGGCTCACTTACACCTTTGGTTACCAAATCATCCACCATCACACCAAGATAAGCTTCAGAGCGATCAGGAACCCAACTTTCTAAATCACATGCCAGTGCCGCAGCATTAATTCCTGCCAAGAGACCTTGTGCCGCAGCCTCCTCATAACCTGTCGTGCCATTAATTTGCCCTGCATGAAAAAGACCCGCAACCTTCTTACATTCCAATGCTGGTGTTAACTCCGTCGGATCAACATAATCATATTCAATAGCGTAACCAGGGCGAATAATTAGCGCATTTTCCAAACCTGGAATCGAACGCACCACATCCCATTGCACATCAATAGGCAAGGATGTTGAAATCCCATTGGGATAAACCTCGGCATGATCTCTACCTTCAGGCTCTAGAAAAATTTGATGGCTGTCTTTATCCGTAAAGCGCACTACTTTATCTTCAATACTCGGGCAATAACGCGGGCCTTTGCTTTCAATATCGCCTGAATACATTGGTGAGCGGGATAGGTTTTCACGAATAATATCATGCGTTTGTTTTGTTGTGCGTGTAATAGCACATGGAATCTGATCTTGTGTGACCGATGTGCGCATGCCTGAAAAAGGCAACACATCATACTCACCAGGCTGCTGCTGCAAACTATCCCATGCAATACTATTCTTATCCAAGCGAGGTGGTGTTCCTGTCTTTAAACGCCCCAAACGCAAATCCTTTTGATACAATTCCTGCGTTAAACCTTGAATACCTGCATCACCAGAGCGACCTGCTGAGAATTTTTTATCGCCGATATGAATAAGCCCACCCAAAAAAGTCCCCGTGGTTAGCACGACTRCTTTCGCATAATGAGCGATAGCCAACTCATCAACAACYCCTACCACACGCCCRCCATCAAATATTAAATCATTAATGGAGCCYTGATGAAGTGAAAGATTCTCTTGCTRATCCAACAACTCACGCATTGCCATATGRTATATACGGCGATCACATTGCGCGCGYGTGGAGCGTACAGCAGGGCCTTTACGTTGATTTAAAACACGGTATTGAATCGCCGCTTTATCCGCACATACGCCCATCAAGCCACCCAGGGCATCAACTTCTTTTACCAAATGGCTTTTACCAATGCCGCCAATGGCTGGATTACAAGACATTTTAGCAATTGTATCAAGATTCTGGGTTATCAATCTAACTTTTGCGCCACGGCGCGCAGCAGCCGCCGCAGCCTCACATCCAGCATGACCTGCGCCAACAACAATAACATCCACCATGCCATCCGGATGTTTCACGTGAAACATTTTATTACTCTTCATTCTGCAAGCATAATTTATACAACTATGAAATCCACACATCTAAACTAAAACCACAATATAAAAGGTTCATACTTTATAAATATCCCATATATTGATTTTACGGCATAAAAAAAGGAGGCCGAAGCCTCCTTTTAAGCACAACTAATATACGTTTACTTACGTTTTTCCATCAAGTCATGGATAATTGGCGCTAAAATCAACTCCATTGCCAATAACATTTTAGATGATGGCAACACAATCGTATTGCGGCGCGACATAAATGAACCACTCAACATAGATAGCAACCATGGGAAATCAACTCCCCATTTATCAGGATTGCGAATACGAATCACCATCAAGCTTTCATCAGGTGTAGGAACATCGCGTGCAATAAATGGATTTGATGTATCCACCAAAGGCACACGCTGGAAGTTGATGTCTGTRTGTGTGAACTGTGGTGTRATGAAATGCACATARTCATGCATRCGWGAYAAWATATTCTCAACCACTGCTTCMGCAGAATAACCACGCATCGCAGTATCACGATGAACYTTTTGAATCCACTCCAAGTTCACRACAGGAACAATACCCATCATYAAATCAGTATACGGGCGAACYTCTTCTACACCACCATGCAAACCTTCATAAAACAAYAMRTCTGAKCCTTCACCAATATCACGCCAGTCAGTAAATTTACCTGAATCAACGCCATATACTTTAGCTTCTTCATCATCATGAACATACGTACGGGCTTTACCCTTACCTTCTTCACCATAACCTTTAAAAAGTTCTGCAATTTTACCAAATAGATTCGCTTCATCAGAAAAGTGGCTCAAACGCTTRCCYGCCGCTTCAAACTCTTTCGCCTTTTCTTTAAATTCAATGCGGCCAAATTTATGAAAGCAATCACCTTCTACAATCGCTGGTGTAATCTTTTCGCGACGAAAAATGTGCTCCAATGCGACCTTGGCTGTACTTGTACCTGCACCAGAAGAACYAGTTACAGAAATTACAGGATGCTTAACAGACATATATACCCCTCTCCTACTTGCTTAAAATATCAATCATTTTTAATAAGTTTATCCCACACATAAGCGCAAGATAAAACCTTTTCAGCAAGTATCGTTATGAACCACTGGCTGAAAAAACCTCATCTACTCACTTATTTTACAACTTAAAAACTCAATTGAAAAATGAGAAGGTGCATTATGGACTTAGATAGTCCTCGATTCAAGAAAAAACACCATAAAAGAACAGAAAAATACTATTTTCCGATGCAAAACTCTGAAAACACACGGTCTAAAATATATTCAACATCACCCACACCAATAATCACACCCAAAGCCGACCATGCACGCCTCAACTCTAAAGCCGCTAAATCCAACTGCTCTTCACTTCCCAACATGGGTATTGCCACTTGTAAGTGTTCTTTTGCCTGCTGAATAGCAATGCGGTGACGCTCGTTTGTAACAAAGACATCTTCCCCATCCACAAGTTTTTCACCCAACATATCAGCCAATGCTTCTAAAAACTTATCCAGCCCTTCACCTGTACGTGCTGATAAAGCAATACCATCTATTTCCTTGTGCTTCGATGTGTCAATTAAATCAATTTTATTAAACACCGCAACATCATAATGCCCATCAAAGCACCATGTATCCTTCAATGATGCATCAGCTAAAAATACCACAACATCCGCCACACCAGCCACCTGTTTGGCTCTACGAACCCCTTCTTGTTCAATCGCATCTGAGCTTTCACGTATRCCCGCYGTATCAATCAAGCGAACRGGRATACCTTGAATCTCAAAATCYACTTCCAAGACATCGCGTGTTGTGCCTGGCATATCACTTACAATAGCACGCTCACGCCCAGACAATAAGTTTAATAAACTAGATTTTCCAACATTGGGGGCGCCAACAATAGCAATCGATGCGCCTGAAAATAACCGCTCACCAAACGATGCCGATGCCAACAAAGCATCCATAGGAACACATAAATCTCTTTTCAATTGATCACATAGCTGACTTAAAAACAACGCAGGAATTTCTTCTTCAGGAAAGTCTAAGCATGCTTCAACATGTGCCACAACACCTGTTAATGCGTGCATTAAAGCCTCAATCTTTTTGCCAAATGCACCTGCCAAATGTTTTTGCGCTTGTTTYCCCGCTCGCTCTGTTGCCGCATCAATACACGCTACAACGGCTTCAGCCTGAGATAAATCCATRCAACCATTYTCAACAGCTCGGCGTGTAAATTCTCCTGGTTCTGCGGGTACACAGCCCAAATCAATACAACGACGCAACAAAGCATGCAACAGAACAGGGCTACCATGCCCTTGTAACTCTACTACATCTTCACCTGTGTAAGAAGCAGGACCAGGGAAGTACAAAACCAACCCCGAATCAATAATCTCGCCATCCACATCTTTCCACGCACACAATTGCGGCATGCGCGGGGCAAAGCTTTCACGATGCGATAAGGTTTTGACGATACTCAGGGCTTTCGATCCAGATAATCGAATAATACCAATGCCACCACGCCCCATGGGTGTTGCAATCGCAGCTATGGTCGTGGTGGTTTTCATAAAAGTGAGCTTACAGGGCGTTAAGTTTCTTCATCACATACCACTGCTGTGCAATCGCCAACGTATTGTTCACAACCCAGTACAATACCAAGCCTGACGGGAAGAATAAGAACATAATGGTGAATACTGGTGGCAAAAACTGCATAATTTTTGCCTGCATCGGATCAGCTGGTTGCGGGTTAAGTTTCTGTTGAATAAACATGGATATACCCATAACAACTGGCAAAATGAAATATGGATCCTGAACAGACAAATCTTGCAACCAACCAATAAATGGTGCCTGACGCATCTCAATCGACATCAAAAGAACCTTATACAAGGCGAAAAATACAGGAATCTGAATTAAAATAGGCAGACATCCACCCATAGGGTTCACTTTATTCTTTTTATAAAGCTTCATCATTTCCTGACCCATCTTCTGGCGGTCTTCACCATACAACTCTTTCAAACGAACCATTTCTGGCTGAATTTTACGCATCCCAGCCATCGATGAGTACGCTTTATGGGTTGGGTAAAAGAAGATAATTTTAATCACAACCACAAGTAAAATAATGCACCAGCCGAAGTTCTGAACATACTGGAACATCCACATCATAAATTCATGCATMGGTTTCGCGATAAAGGCAAACCAGCCAAAATCAACCGAGCGTTCCAAACCAACACCCAGTGTCTTCATCAAAGGAATCGATTTAGGGCCAATATAAATATCCGATGCAAAAACAGCATCTTCTTGCTCTAAAACACCATCATCCAATACACCAGCCTGGTAAGAGCGGCCGTCACCCTTATAATAATAGCGATAATCATGCTCTTGTTGGCTAATTAGTGCCGTAATAAAATAACGATCCATCATACCAGTCCAACCGCCAATCGAAGCCAGTTTTACAGGTGTTTCATCCAAATCATCATAACTTGGTTCTTTTAACTCACCATTTAGCAGGCCTGTTGGTCCCATATGCTCATAAAATGTGTCTTTGGTTTTATCAGGGTTACGCTCCACCACTTGGCGGAACATTTTCATACCACCACCTTTAAGAATACGATCCTCAACATGAACAACATATGAGCCATTTGTTAGGCTTAAAGAACGTTGCCATACCTTACCGTTATCCAGTGTTGCTTGAAAAACTTGGGTTTGGGTATTGGCTGAAGCAGATGTCGAAACCTGCTTAAAAGGTGTTGTACGTTTATGACCAAGCACACCAGAATTCACATAAACATTATGCCCTTCACCTGTATGCAAGACACCTACAAGCTTAGAGTCTGGCTCTGTTGTCTCATTATAAGCCAACAACTCACCCTCTGTTAACCAACCGCGATCATCCATACCCACACGAAGCATATCATTAGCCATATGAAACACTTTCAAAGCATCTTCTTCAACACTAGAAGCCTGTTCAATCGATTTAACATCCATATCAACAGGTCTTAACTCAGGTGCTTGATGATTATCCACCGCAACCTGTGCCTTTTCAGGTGTTGCCTTGGATTCGATTGTCTCGGTTTCAGATTGCGGGAAAATCACGCCCCATCCGAGTAAAATCGCAATCGATAGTGCGAAAGCCAATAGCATATTACGCTGTTCCATGGGAACTCCTTACTTGTTAGAAACTTGAAGAATTTCTGGCACAGGATCATAACATCCTTTTGCCATAGGGTGACAACGACATAAACGTTTCACACCCATAAAACCACCCCGAAGTACACCATGTTTTTCTACAGCTTCAACCATGTATACAGAACAACTGGGGGTGTAGATGCATCGATCTGCCAAAAATGGAGAAATGCAATAACGGTAAAAATAAACGGGGGAAAGAAAAATATACTTCATGATAATGATAACGGATTCTTTTGCATAAGCTTGCCCAATAATGCCAAAGCATTCTCCTGAATATCAAACTCTTTACGAAAACCTACTATCGGAATAATTAAAATATCTAAATTAGAAATTTTAGCAATATGACAGCGAAAAACCTCTCGCCAATGACGTTTAAACTGCTGACGCTGCACTGCATTGCCATACTTTCTAGACACTGCAAATCCAATACGCCCATGATCCAAGTTGTTTTTTATATAAACACAACGAAAATCATTATAAGAAAAACGCCGCCCCTTCTTCATTTCCGCAAAATCCTGTTGGGAACGAAGGCGGTAATGAGAAGAAAATTTCTGATTCAGGTGGAAAGGCGCTTGCGGCCTTTGGCACGACGACGATTAATCAAAGCGCGACCTGAACGGGTTGCCATACGAGAACGAAAACCGTGAGTACGGGCACGTTTGATACGACTTGGTTTATATGTAAAGCTCATAGTGTTCTCCTGCAATCATAAAAAAGGGCGCGAATAGTAAAATTTAAGGCGTTGATGTCAATATAAAACATTACTATTATCATTATTCCGCCAGCCTACACTTTTTTATTCTTACCTAAGTCCTGCAAGTGATCGTGCGTGTAGAGTGTAAAGTCTTGGTTTATATAGCATATTAAAAACACATATTACACCTTATTGGTAATGAATATTTTTTCGATACACCAGAGGAATCAAGGTATTGTGCTATGTGTGTGCTATCACTTGCAGAATTTAGGTATTAAACAAATCAACAGACTATTAAATATTCACCATGGATATGGCGGCTTGCGCATGTAGTATTCTGACGATGAGTAACCCTACACCGCCTAACCAATGGCAAGATATCATCCATCAACTACAAGAGCAGCTACCTAGTCAAAAATTTGATGCTTGGATTAACCCCCTAGAAGCTAAAATAACTGATAATTCAATTGTTATTTCCTGTGCAAGTAACTTTTTTATCAATGGGTTAAAAGCTGATTGTGGTTTAATATTTGAAAATTGTATCCATACTGTATTGGGTCAGGATGTAGGTATTCATTATGAAGTGGGTAAACCACTCGTTATAAAAACCGCCGAGAAAAAAGCACTTCCTTCAAAGATTGATGGTAATGTCGATCCACGTTTTACATTTAAGAACTTTATCGTCGGCTCCAGTAATGAGTTTGCTTTTGCCGCCTGCCAAGCTGTAGCTGAAAAACCAGGTGAGAGTTACAACCCTCTTTATCTGCATGGCGGTGTCGGACTTGGTAAAACCCACCTTATCCATGCAATTTCCAATGAATTATCACAAAAACCAGATATTAAAATTGCTTACCGAACAGGCGAGCGTTTTACCAATGAGTTAATCAAAGCTATTGGTAGCCGATCCACCGATCAGTTTCGTGAACATTACCGTAAGGTTGATGTATTGATTATTGATGATGTGCAATTTATTGCTGGTAAAACCAGTACCCAAGAAGAATTCTTTCATACCTTTAATGCCCTGCATGAAGTTCATAAACAAATCATTCTTGTATCTGATCGTAATCCGCATGACATGAGTCATTTGGAAGAGCGTTTACGCTCGCGTTTTAATTGGGGTTTGGTTGCAGATATTCAACCACCCAATTTAGAAACACGCTTGGCAATTTTAGCCAGTAAAACTGAACTAGCTGGAATCACTCTGGATAAGGATGTCTCTTACTTATTAGCCTCACGTATCACCAATAATGTTCGTGAGCTTGAAGGTGCCCTCACCCGTCTCACAGCCTTTTCTCATCTCACAAATAAATCCATCGATATAGATATGGCAAAGAGTGTTTTACGTGAACAATTACATGTTGTTGTTCGTAGTATTACCATTGACGATATTCAAAAGAAAATCGCAGATTATTATGGTATTGCCCCCAAAGAGATGAAATCCAATAAACGCAGCCGAAATATTGCCTTTCCAAGGCAGGTTGCTATGTATATCAGTAAAGAATTAACCCAGTCATCTTTGCCTGAAATTGGCTCTTGTTTTGGTGGTAGAGACCATACAACAGTACTGTATGCGCATCGAAAAATAGATACGCAACGCCAAGAAGACCGTACATTTGATGATGAAATAGGTCATTTATTAAATACGCTGCGTGGTTAAAAATAATAAATCATTGTTATGGGGTGAAATTACATGCGTATTGCTTATGATACGGGATTATAGAGGGTTGTGAATATTTATTGGTAAATAAGATGGATAATATGTGGATTGTTTGGGAGTAAGTATGATGTATGGAGATGGTGATACACATACGAGGCTTTATACACATTTCATTCACACTGTTTACTGAAATGATTAAGTGATGAAAAACAACTTAACTATTTGAAATAAAAATGAATTTAAGGTTATCCAGTTATCCACAGCTACTACTACGATGACTATATTTTTGTAATTAAGTATTTAAAAGGAGTAAAGCATGCATCTTTCAGTTTCACGGGCATCTTTATTACAGCAAGTTCAACATTGCCAGGGTATCGTTGAAAAGCGTAGTACCAAACCTATTTTATGTAATCTTTTTTTACATGCAGAAGATCAAACACTGAAAATTATCGGTACTGACTTACAAATGGCGATTTCTGCAAGTATTGAAACAAAGGTTATGGAGTCTGGTCAAACCACTGTCTCTGCACAAAAACTATTTGAGATTATTAAAGAGCTTGATGCCGATCAAGATATTGAGTTAAAAACAGAAGATAACTTTTTAGTCATTAAAAGTGGCCGTTCTCGCTTTCGCTTATCCGTGATGGCTTCAGAAGATTATCCAGGTATGCCAGATGATGATACTGACATGAATTTTGAATTGGATAGCCAAGAATTGGCTAAAATGATTGCAGGTACAGCCTTTGCCATGTCCAATGATGAAACACGGAAATATCTAACTGGCACACTATTTGAAACTGATGAAACATTGGGTTTTCGTTTGGTAACCACCGATAGTCATCGTCTGGCACTGGTAGAATTGCCTTTGGATGCATCTTTGCAAGCTGTGAAATGCATTGTTCCGAAGAAGACTGTGGTTGAGATTCGTAAGATATGCGAAGAGCAGGAAGGCTCTGTACGTTTAAGCTTGGGCGCAAGGCAAATAAGATTGCAATGTGGTACTTATACCCTGAGCAGTAAAGTCATTGATGCAACCTTCCCTGCTTATGAAGAGGTGATTCCAAAGCAGAATCCACGTCAGGTGGATGTTAGTTGTAAAAAACTCGATCAGTCATTGCGCCGTAGTATGATTGTTGCCAATGAAGTCACCCATGATGTGCGTTTAACCTTTACATCGGAAGGTTTACAGGTTGCAGCCCACAATACCGATCAAGAGCAGGCTGAAGAGTTTGTTGAAGCAGATATTCAAGGTGCTGAAACAGTGATTGGCTTTAATGGTCGTTATTTACGTGATGTGTTGGGTGTGATTGATACAGAGCAAGTAAGTATTCGTTTTCGTGATGAGTTATCGCCAGTTTTATTAACGACAACAGGTGAAAGTAACTCAAAATACGTGGTTATGCCTATGCGGATTTAATAGAGATAGTTACTGTTTATGAATATATTAAACACTTTAGAGAGCACATATACGAAGGTTGTTTTGCGAGAAAAAACACGTTCTTTAAGTGATGCTTTCAAACTTTTAACGCAAATGCCCGATGATTTTATGACAGAAGGTCGCCAAGATGATAAACCGCAAGAGCGTGAAAAAACCAGATGCACTTGAGAGTTGAATCCGCGTTCAATAAGAAGGAATATATGGTCACTTATTGGACTAGGTGCGTAAAAATATTAAATGTGAGTGCCTTATGAAAAAATTTGACCTTAATATTGAAAAAATACTTGAAAATTGGGAAATGCACCATGCAATTAGAGAAATAATAGCAAATGCCCTTGATGAACAACTTCTTACAAAAACAAAAGATGTGGAAATTTTTAAACATGAAAATTCATGGATAATTAGAGACTTTGGTCGTGGTGTAAAATATACACATCTTACGCAAAACGAGAATCAAGAAAAACTATCCCATACAGAGGTAATTGGTAAGTTTGGAATTGGCTTGAAAGATGCTTTGGCAACATTTGATAGAAGAAAAGTGGTTGTTACAATAAAATCAAAGCACTCAATAATTTCTATTGAGACATCACCTAAACAAGGGTTTGATGATATTTCAACTTTACATGCTGTAATCAATGCCTCTGATGATACCAACTTTGTGGGTACAGAGTTTAGGTTACAAGGGGTTAGTGATAAAGATATTAAGGAGGCAAAAAACCTCTTTTTAATATTTTCAGGTGAAGAGATACTTGAAACTACGAAAAAAGGACAAGTTATTAAACGTAGAGGAGCTGGTGGGAGTATTTATATAAATGGTGTTAAGGTTGCGGAAGAAGAGAATTTTCTATTCAGTTACAATATCACAGCTTTAAGCACTCCTATTAGAAAAGCTCTGAATAGAGAACGGTCAAATGTTGGGCGTAGCGCATACACAGGTTCAATTAAAAAAATATTACTTTCTTTAACCACAAAAGAGGTTGCTGAAATACTTGCAAATGACTTAATAAATATTAGTGAAGGAACGGCACATGATGAACTGTCTTGGATTGATGTTCAGGAACACTCTGTAAAAATATTAAACCAGCTAGGAAAATATCTTTTTATAACGTCGTTTGAAGGGATGCAACACCCTGACATGATTGATCAAGCGAGAGATAGTGGTCATGAAATCATTACTATCCCAGAAAACCTGAGGAAAAAGATTCAAAACTTAAATGATTTATCAGGTAACCCTGTAACTGACATTGATCAATTTATTTCTAATTACAATAACAGCTTTGAATTTGAATTTATCAATCCCGATAAGTTAAATGAAGAGGAAAAACTAATTTACCGTCAAACCCCTGATATATTAAATATATTTGGCGGAAAACCAGAAAATGTTAAGGAAATAAAAATATCCTCCATGATGAGGAAAGACTTTTTTTCTGAGGTTGAGACGCTTGGTTGCTGGGATAAAAGTACAAATTCAGTTATTTTATCTCGCAAGACTTTAAAAACAATATCAGACTATTCTGGAACATTAATCCATGAGTTAATCCATGCTAAAACTGGTCACGATGATGTTACTCGTGAATTTGAAATATCTCTAACAGAAGTAGTTGGATATTTTTGCAGTAAATTACTGGGAAAGTAATTAAATGAATATTAAAATAAAAACTACACCTCTTTTACTTGCCTTTGTTAAGAGCGTTAGGCATGTATATGTAAGTTTTTGTTAAAAAGGGGAATAAAGATATGCATGAAATCATCTGCCCACACTGCAAAAAAGCATTCAAAATCGACGAAACTGGGTATGCAGATATTCTAAAGCAGGTTCGTGACAACGAGTTTGAAGAGCAGCTGCATGAACGACTTGAACTAGCCGAGAAAGAAAAGAAAAACGCGGTTGAACTTGCGAAGAGTGAAGTTAGCAATGAAATGCAAAAAAATACCTCAGCCAAGGATATTGAGATTCAAGACCTTAAGGCAAAATTGGATGCAGGCGATGTGGCGCAAAAACTTGCTGTCACTGAAGCCTTAAATGTCGTTGAAAAACAACGTGACACTCTCATGAATGAACTGGAAAAGGCGAAGCAAAATAATGGAATAGTTTCGGATCTAGCTAAGGCAAATCACTTAAAACAACTTCAAGAGACCACTGCTAAAAAGGATGCAGAGATTCAAGCCCTTAAGGCAAAGCTCAGCGCTAATGAAGTTTCGCAGAAATATGCAATTACCGAGGCTGTCAATGAAGTTGAGAAGGGACGAGATCAACTGAAGAGTGATCTTGAGCGAGCTACGCTAGAGAAGCAGCTTGCTGAGAAGTCGCTCAAGGATAAGTACGAGACGCAGATTAAGGATCGTGAAAACGAAATTGAGCGCCTCAGGGATATGAAGGCGCGCCTATCGACTAAGATGGTTGGAGAAACCCTTGAGCAACATTGCGAAACTGAATTCAACCGTATTCGAGCGACCGCATTTCCCAAAGCATATTTTGAAAAAGACAATGATACGCGAACTGGTAGYAARGGCGACTACRTMTTTCGMGAYTYAGATGARTCGGRYACWGAGAKYGTGTCGATCATGTTYGAGATGAAGAAYGAGAATGAYGAAACAGYRACYAAGAAGAAAAACGAAGATTTTYTTAAAGAACTCGACAARGATCGTAATSAAAAGCAGTGTGAATACGCSGTTCTCRTMTCYCTTCTTGAGCCTGATAGYGAGCTTTACAAYTCAGGYATTGTCGATGTGTCCCACCGCTATCAAAAGATGTATGTCATCCGACCACAATTTTTTATTCCAATAATTACATTGTTGAGAAACGCAGCCCAGAATTCACTGAAATACAAAACTGAGCTCGCTATAGTGAAAGCGCAGAACGTTGATGTTACAAATTTTGAGAGTGAACTTGATGCGTTTAGGGCAGGTTTCGCTCGAAACTACGAACTAGCATCCAAGAAATTTAAAACAGCTATCCAAGAAATTGACAAAACTATCGAACACCTTCAGAAGACCAAAGGTGCGCTTCTTGGTTCTGAAAATAACCTTCGACTTGCCAACAATAAAGCCGACGAACTGACCGTTAAAAAATTAACCAAAAAGAACCCTACAATGGCAGCGAAATTTGCTGAGATCAAGAGTGATGATAGTAGCGATTCTGTATGAGTGGTAGTTACCACTAATGATCAAGCTAATAGCTAACAGGCAACCAACACATGTCTTTAGCGCTGAATGTAGTAAAGCTAGCCAGTTATCGAATTCTGGGGACATAATACATAATTAAACTTATTCATCATTTCAAAATAAATCACTGTAACAGTTTATGAATCTATAGGGTTGGGTCTTGCAATCATGCATTTATACCCTTCAGACTCATACAAACCTTAATGAACAAGAGAAAATCACAATAAGTAAAGTTGATAGGTTTGAGAAACTGGCAGTTGGTACTTTATTTTTGGTGGTTATATTTACTTGTTTAGGATTAAAAAAGGAGAACTTATGGGATTAGCTATTGAAGATATAATCATCAACTTACCCCATGAYAAATTCAAAAAGTTTTGTGCCAATGCTTGGGATGAACAAATTGAAAGTGATGTGGCAGCCAGAAAACTTGATGTTTTGGCTAAGACTGCAATTTCTGAACATAAAGCTGGAAAAACAAGGCGCTTGTGATTCTTTTTGCAAGCCCATCATTTTGGTCATCTTATGATAGCTTACCTATATCTGTACGCGTTGGCATTCGTTATCGTGCTTTAGCTGTGGGTCAAAAGTGGGCTATTTTGGATTGGTAGCCATGTTGATATGATCGTCTTATCCAACCTAAGCAGCATTGATTCCAGAGCTGTGACCCCACCCTTATGTAGATCGTTAGGACTTTAATATATTGACATATTAAATATATTGTACATATAATGTCATATGATTAAATTTGAATGGGATTTAACCAAAGCTGATTCGAATATAAAAAAGCATGGAGTATCTTTTGAAGAAGCTAAATCAGTTTTTTATGATGAGTTTGCGGTTCAATTTTATCAAAATGACAGTATAGAAGGAGAAGATCGTTTTTACTGCTTGGGCTTAGCACAACACACAAGGTTCTTATGATTTGTCATTGTGAAAAAGATTCGGGAAATATTGTTCGACTTATTTCYGCACGCAAAGCAACAAAAAACGAACGGAAGTTCTATGAAGGTGATAAAAAATGAAAAGTGAATATGATTTATCTAAAATGCAATCAAGAAAAAATCCATATGCTTCTAAACTGAAAAAGCCTGTTACCATGAGGTTAAGCGAAGATGTCATTGAATATTTTAAATCAATGGCAAAAGATTCAGATATTCCGTATCAAACACTCATTAATTTATACCTTCGTGATTGTTTAAATCAGCATCGTAAGCTTGATRTCTCTTGGCACTCGTAACCCAACAAACATCGAGAGGGGTGCTTGCAGGCTCGTAGCATTTGTTTTGGTCGTTAAACTCTAAACTTATTAAAACACATACAAACTACATTTTTTWTAANCATTMRCYTAKGRTGTCGCTGATGYCGACACCYCGCCTAAGTYTACAGAAAATYCATATTCAYCATYTGCGTTGCCACCAAGATTTTAATTGGGCATGCGGTGAGCATTTGAATTTAATCACGGGTGATAATGGCAGTGGYAAAACCACYGTATTRGAAGCGGTATAYATGYTGGCGTATGGACGTTCATTTCGCCAAGCCAAAGCCCCACAACTCACACAATGGCATGAAAAATCATTTCATATTAAGGCGACTATTCAGCGTTATGGTCCATTGCATATTTGTGTGGATGGGGAAAAAGGCAAGGTGGATATGTCGTTGCAGGGGCGCAAAGTTGCCAAGCGCAAAGATGTGTTTGAACACATTTCCTTGATTGTCGATGCGCCGCAAGGTGTGCGTTTGATTGATGGTGCGCCGGGTGAGCGYCGYAAATGGTTGGATAGGCTKGTGATTGCCACMCAACCTGCTGTTTATAAYCATTATCAGCGTTATTTACGKGCMTTGATGCAAMGRGGKCGYTTRCTWMGGCATCATGCWACKGGMGATGAACTGGAAGGTTGGGARCARCAAATTGTMGARCAYGGGCTTATTCTCAATCAAAAACGYAGCATYRTATTAGCCMAACTSAATCAASAWYTAASCMAAGAAAAWGATTGGTTGGATTTACCATTTCAAATTGAAATATCTGGGCAAGGCTTTGAAAAAAAAGAGGAATGGCTTGCTTGGTTGCATCAGAAACGCGATGAACATCAGCGACTGGGGCGCGTGATGCAAGGCCCGCATTGTGATAGGTTGAAAATCAGCTATGATACCCGTGAAATACGGGTATGTGGCTCGCGAGGGCAGCAAAAAGTATCAGGGATTGCATTGCGCTTGGCAGAGTGTGCAGTGTTGCAAGAAGCCAAAAGCATGATGCCGATTTTATTGCTGGATGATTGTTTGGAATCCTTGGACAACACCCGTGCATTGCGATTGATGGAGCGTTTGCACAACCATCAAGGGCAAGTATTGATGACAGCACCCGGTGATGTCTCCGTGGATATTCATCGAGGTATGCAACATTTGAAGTTAGATGGGCAGTGATGGGTATGAATAGCGATGTAAGTCGTTTTGTAACTACCTAACGATTGAATACAAAATGTAGCTTTTGCACATTTTGTTATGAAAGAGTTGACGTGAAAAAATGAGGTATTCAAATGAGTGAAGAAAACCAACAGGAATATGGCGCAGATAGTATCAAGGTTTTAAAAGGTCTTGATGCGGTTCGTAAACGTCCAGGCATGTATATCGGTGATACCGATGATGGTACTGGTTTGCATCATATGGTGTATGAAGCTGTGGATAACTCCATTGATGAAGCGTTGGCAGGTCATTGCGATAAGGTTGAAGTGATTATCCATTCCGATGATTCGATTACTGTGCGCGATAATGGTCGTGGTATTCCTGTTGATATACATGAAGAGGAAGGTCGTTCGGCGGCAGAAGTAATTATGACCATTCTGCATGCGGGTGGTAAATTCGATAGTAACTCTTATAAAGTTTCGGGTGGTTTGCATGGTGTAGGTGTGTCTGTGGTTAATGCACTTTCAGAATACTTGGAATTAACCATTCGCCGCCATGGTAAAATTCATGCTTGTCGTTTTGAGCATGGTGATACAGTTAAACCGATTGAAGTGATTGGTGAAGCCACAGGCACAGGTACAGAAGTTCGCTTTTTACCAAGTTTAAAGACTTTTTCTCATCGTAACTTTTCGTTCGATATTTTATCCAAACGTCTACGTGAATTATCCTTTTTGAACTCTGGTGTACATATTGAGCTATTGGATGAGCGCGATAACAATAAAGTGGTGTTTGCATATGAGGGCGGTATCAACTCATTTGTTGAGCATTTGAATAAAAGCCGTACGCCGTTGCATCCTGGTTGTATTACCATTAACACTGAAAAGAATGATGTCGGTGTTGAATTATCGTTGCAATGGACAGATGTGTACCAAGAGCATGTTTTTTGTTTTACCAATAACATTCCACAACGTGATGGCGGGGCGCATTTGGCAGGGCTTCGTGCTGCATTAACACGTTGCATCAATAATTATGCCAGCAGCAATGGATTATTGAAAAAACATAAAGTTTCATTAACAGGTGATGATTGCCGTGAAGGTTTGACTGCGGTGTTATCGGTGAAAGTTCCCGATCCGAAATTTTCTTCGCAGACCAAAGATAAGCTGGTGTCATCTGAAGTGCGTCCGATTGTTGAAAGCACCGTGAATGAAAAGCTTTCTGAATGGTTTGAAGAGAATCCAAAAGAAGCCAGAGCAATTATTGGTAAAGCTGCTGAAGCAGCAATGGCGCGTGATGCAGCACGTAAAGCGCGTGATTTAACCCGTCGTAAAGGTGTATTGGATATTTCTAGTTTACCAGGTAAATTAGCAGATTGTCAGGAAAAAGATCCTGCATCATCTGAAATATTTCTTGTGGAAGGGGATTCTGCGGGAGGTTCGGCGAAACAAGGCCGCGATCGCAGAACCCAAGCTATTTTACCACTGAAAGGTAAGATTTTAAACGTAGAAAAAGCCCGTTTTGATAAGATGTTGGGCTCGCAAGAAATTGGTACGATGATTACTGCATTGGGCACGAGCATTGGTAAAGACGATTTTGATATTTCAAAATTACGCTATCATAAAGTAATTAYTATGACCGATGCGGATGTCGATGGTTCACATATTTTRACGTTRTTGCTGACTTTTTTCTATCGTCAAAYGCCTGAATTGATTGAGCGTGGTTATTTGTATATTGCRCAACCGCCGTTGTACCGYGTTGCCAAAGGTAAAAAAGCCCGTTATGTCGGATCTGATGATGAGTTGTTTGATTATTTGGTTGAGTTGGGTGCTGCAGACAAGTCTTTTTATGGTAAAAAAGGTGCAAAAGCCGTAACAGGTGAGCGTTTGATGAGTTTGATTCGYAATATTCATCGTTTGCAACATTTRCARCAGCGTTTGTCACARCGTTTGGACTTRAAAGTRTTAAAACTATTGGTTGAAACAGGTAAARTTARTGGYTCAACCATGCGTGATAAAGAAAAACTGACCAAACGTATGGAATCGTTAAGTGCGCATTTTGATGAAGTGACCCGTGTTGATGAAACCCTAAAATGGACGATTCACGAAGATAAAGAGCAAGGTTGTTTCTGGGTTCAGTTTGAGCGTAAGGATCATGGGCGTTTGATGATGTCGCGTTTGGAGCGTGATTTGGTGGTAACGGCTGAATTTGCAGAATCACAAAAAATATGCGTGATGATTCAAGATATGGTGAAAGCTGGCGCGTATTTAGAGCAAGAAGGCAAACGTTGGGATATTGGGCATTATGAAGRTGTTGCCAGTATTGTGGTCAAAGATGGGCGTAAGGGCATGAATATTCAGCGTTATAAAGGTTTGGGTGA
>NVTQ01000017.1 GCA_002401635.1 Pseudomonadota bacterium | reverse complement strand
TAATGCGCGAACCTGTTACGACCACTTCATCCAGTTCGCGGCTGGCATTTGTTTTTGAGTCGTTATTAACGGCATCTTGGGCCATGGCCAAGTTGCTCGTGAGAGCCATCGCAAGCGCGATTAAGGAGGCTGTGTCTTTTAGGTTTCTCATTATTTTCCTTCCCTGAATTATTCAGATTACCCAGGAATTTATTTCCCAGTCTGATTATGACGAATGAAGGAAAAGGGTCGGACAGTAAAAAAATGAACTTATTTTAAATAATTTAGAACTTAAAAAGATTTATTTAGGCCGATGAAGAAGAAACGCCCCCGTGTATCATAGGTCGCGGGGTCTGTATTTGCGCCTATTTCTGATTCAATCAGGGCATTATGAAGATGTTGCCAGTATTGTGGTCAAAGATGGGCGTAAGGGCATGAATATTCAGCGTTATAAAGGTTTGGGTGAAATGAATCCTGATCAGTTATGGGAAACTACCATGGACGCTTCGGTTCGTAGTATGTTGCAGGTGACTTTGGAAGATGTGGTCAATGCTGATGAAACATTCTCCATGTTGATGGGTGATGCGGTTGAACCACGTCGTAATTTTATTCAAGAAAATGCATTAAAGGTAAGAAATCTCGATGTCTGATTTAAGTTCGAAACAAGTAAAAGAAAAGATTAGTTATGCCGATTGCGGTGTAGATATTGATGCGGGCAATGCTTTTGTTGGGCGTATTAAAAGTGCGGTAAATAGCACCATGCGCCCAGAAGTTTTATCAGGTTTGGGTGGTTTTGGCGGTTTATTTCAGCCAGATTTTTCAGGCATGGAAGAGCCAGTGCTTGTTTCTGGAACTGATGGTGTAGGCACGAAATTATTATTACTTCAAGAATATGATCGTCCGCACGTGGCTGGTATTGATGCGGTTGCCATGTGTGTGAATGATTTGGCTGCGCTGGGTGCTGCGCCATTATTCTTTTTGGACTACTTGGCTACAGGCGCGTTGAAGGGCGAGACCTTAGCGGGTGTTGTTGAAGGTATTGCCGATGCTTGTAAAACCTGTGAGTGCGCTCTGGTAGGCGGAGAAACCGCTGAAATGCCAGGTATGTATGCACCAGGTCATTATGATATTGGTGGTTTTTGCGTGGGTGTGGTGGATAAACCGAAGATGGTCGATGGTTCAACCATCGCCGATGGTGATGTGGTGCTTGGTCTTGCATCCAATGGCCCACACTCGAATGGTTTTTCGATGGTGCGTAAGCTTTTGGAATTGGGCAAAGCAGATATCATCAACGATACCCTTTCAGACGGAAGCAAAGCGATTGATAAAGTATTATCCCCTACCCGTTTGTATGTGCCTGCAATTAATGCATTGATGAAAAGTGGTGTAAAAGTACATGGTTTTTCGCATATCACAGGTGGTGGTATGTTTGACAATCTTGAACGCATTCTTACCGATGATTTAGCTGTCACGGTGGATGTATCATCTTGGGGTGTGCCACCTGTATTTGAATATTTACTGGGCTTTGCTGATGTAGAGAAAAATGAGCGTTACCGCACCTTTAATATGGGTATTGGTTTTGTTGTTATTCTTTCTGCAAGTGAAGCGAAAGCTGCCACGAAAGTATTAGAAGCAGTGGGTGAAACGGTTTATAAGATTGGGTATATTCACGCGCGCGATGGTGAGCCCGTTACTTTGATAGGGTCGTAGATAAAAGGGCCTTTTTAAATACGGAGCCACTATTGTCCAACGAAAGTTCGATGCTTTGGTTCCAACTCTTTATGCCACAAAGTTTTTCTTTGCGGCGCGATGTTATGAGATAGGGAATCCATTGCTTGCAAGACTTTATGGATACCCAATCAAGTTGGGTATGACGATATGCGACTTTCGTCGGACACTCGTGTACGGAGCCATAAAAATAGCGCGTGTTACTGGGTTATTACTTTTGATAGCTGACATTTTGGCGTAGTTAGGAGTCTGTCGGACTTATGGAATTGTAACGAGAAATATCGATATTTTTAATTTTTACATGGATTCAAGGCGAATAGCAGAGCTAGCCCGAACTATTCATGAATATTGCTGCGTCCTCGCTGGTTCATTCGTTCGAAACGAATCTTTTTTTCAATCGTCCGTAAGCATAGCTACGGTCTCAATCTAAAAAATCCGTTGCAAACAAATGTCCTGCGCGATCATCACACCGATTCATGAATAGTTCGGGCTAGAGCTTTTTCACTTTAGAGTCGCAAAGAAAATATATCAGTATGGATCTGGGGCTATTGGTATTTAGCTAAAGATACCCACTAAAATTGTATAACGTGCAAACTTACCTAACGCTATCAATATAATAAACCATATCAGCGGACTACGTAGTAGGCCTGCAACCAAGCATAATGGGTCACCTACAATAGGTAGCCATGCAAATAATAACGAAATTTGCCCGTATTTCCCAAACCAAGCTTCTGCACGTGCAACCTTATCATCACCCATACGCAGCCATTTTTTGTGAACCGCTTCATTGCCCAAACGTCCGATGGCATAGGTAATCACGCTGCCCAATACATTCCCTATAGTTGCGATAATGACCAAGCCCATGGCATTACCACCTTCGTGTACACGATACAATAATAAGGCTTCGGAACCACCAGGTAGTAGGGTCGATGAAATCAATGCAGAAAAAAATAATGCCCAATCCAATTCAATCATAGGATGGGTAATGTACATGATGTGCTCTGTGCAGCAATATAAGTCATTATTCTTGCGTGCCCCCTCTGTCAGGGTAGTTGTCACCTTCTCAAAAAAGCTCTTACCGTTTAAGGTGGGTCATTCATGAGAGGAAGTAATGACAGGATATTCAACGGAATATAAAGAAATGATAGTGAAGAGAATGCTTTCAGCCGGTGCTATTACTTACGATTATTACATTGCTCTTAGTGATTTTTCATCGCATAGCGACGCATCCAAAATTAATGAGCGCTTTCTCAGGGGATAATATCTTGCTTTGTCATTCACCTAACCGTGGGAATGACGTAATGTTTAGGAAGTGGGAAAAGCTTTGAATCCGATAATAGCTTGAGAGGAGTGTCTTATGGCATATGTTTATTTGGCAATCGCGATAGTCGCAGAAGTCATTGCAACCAGTGCGATCAAAGCATCGCAAGAGTTTACCCAATTATGGCCCAGTGTGTTGGTGATTATGGGTTACGGCATCGCATTTTATTTTATGGCACTAACGCTGCGCACCATTCCTGTGGGTATTACGTATGCGATTTGGTCTGGTATTGGCATTGTCTTGGTGGCATTGGTCGCAGCTATTATATACAAACAAATTCCTGATATGCCTGCTATCTTAGGCATGAGTTTGATTATTGCAGGTGTGGTGGTGATTCAGTTATTTTCTAAGACGGTGCAACATTGATGTATAGCTTTCAATCACCCTTTGGCGTTATTGATTATGATTGGCATGAAGATGTATGCGATACTCTTATCTTGCAACAGTCAGATATGGCTTATGCTGAACATGATGATGCTGTCTCAGCATGGTTATCTGCGTATTTTTCAGGAAAAACATTGTCACTACCCACTTTGGCACCTGCCAAAACCAGTTTTCAGACCAAACTACGGCATGGTTTGTGTGCGATTCCACATGGTGAAGTGAAAACCTATGGCGAACTGGCAAAGATGCTTAACACGGCACCGCGTGCTTTGGGACAAGCGTTGGGAGCCAACCCATTGCCTATTTTAATCCCATGCCACCGTGTTATTGCTGCAAATCATTTGGGTGGGTTTCATTATGGAAAAGACTGGAAAAAAGCACTGCTTAATTTTGAGCGTGAGTGAGTAAAGTTGCGTCATGGCATGAAATCCCGATAATCACGCGATTATTTTTAAACGAGGTAGATATGTCTAGAGCATGCGCACGCCATATTTTGGTGGATACAGAAGAAAAATGTAATGAATTAAAAGCAGAGATTGAAGCGGGTGCGAGCTTTGCAGATGTTGCAAAAGAGCATTCAAGCTGCCCATCAGGGCGCAGTGGTGGTGATTTGGGCGAATTTGGACCAGGTCAAATGGTTCCTGAGTTTGATGAAGTGGTATTTTCAGCCGAAGTTGGTTCTGTTGAAGGCCCAGTGAAAACACAGTTTGGTTATCATTTATTGGAAGTAACCAGCCGCCGTTAATTTTTTAGCCTTTATAGATTTTTAAGTACAAAAGTACATAAAGACTTAGCCCGCATTATTCATGAATCACCGTGATGATTGCGCCGAAGCTTTGTTTGCAACGGATTTTTTTGCCGTAAGTGCCGTAGCCACGCATACAGTCGATTGGCAAAAGATTCGTTGCGGACAAAGGGGCAAGCGAGGGCGCGGCAGTATTTATGAATAATGAGGGTTAGTTATTTAGAGGCAATGGAACTCTTCATTTCTTTTGCGAAAAAGAAACGAAGCAAAGAAAGTCGCCCTATATATCTGCATATATCCGTTGTTCCAGTCATGAAAAGGGCGCGTGTTACTGCGCTAATCCTTTTAAAGCCTGAAACAACGGTGCAGCTATAACAGGGAAGAATTTTCACCTGCTGTTATTTTACAGTATATGCCTTAAAAGGAAGTGCAATATTTCCTGATACGCTGACACTTACCTTTCCTTCACCCGCATTGAGTTGGGGTGGCGGGCTGCTTTCAGATTTGCTCATTACTGCCATAGACATGGCTTGTCGCCGTCTGGGATAAACAGGTCGTTTTTGGCTTGTTTGTAACTGTACAATACGGAAAGATGTTGCATCCAAAGCTTTGGCAAAGGAATCCGCTTTTTTACGAAAGGCTTGGATAGCTTGTAAACGCAAGCTTTTTTGTGCTGCTTTCATGGACGTATCTGAAATGCGAAAACTTAAATTATTCAGGTGCGCTCCAGCCTTTTCAATGCTATCAACCCAACCAGGAACAGCATCAAGATTGCTACTTACAAGCTGCTCTACCTGCACCAAGCGCCAGCCATTACGAACTTGCTGACTCTTTGATTTATCATACCGCCAACGCATTTCCATGCGACGGCTTAACGTGGTTTGTTTGATGCCTTTTATACCTTTTAACTGTTGGTGAATAAGGCGGCTTATGCGATTGACCTTTTTTCTTAGGGCATCGGCATACATGCCAGTGGCTCCCATACGATAATTTACCACAGCTTCATCATTGGGGAGGGTAATGCTCGATGTCGCGGATAGGCTTATAAGGGTTTCTTTTGCTTGTGAATTTTCTTCCGCCCACGCTGAGGGTATAAAGATAAGGGAAAGTATAATAAGATATTTCATATCTATAAGCATGGAACAGAATGGACCGTTCGGCAAGTCCTTGTGATGTATCTATTCAGGTATCGCGGACATATCAACGCTCACAATGCGTGACACACCAGGCTCTGGCATGGAAACACCAATCAATTGATCGGCTTTTTGCATGGTGATTTTATTGTGGCTGATAGCTAAGAACTGCACATCTTYACAAAATTCRGAAAGCATATCGGCAAAACGMYCAACATTGGCATCATCCAAGGGTGCATCGACYTCATCRAGAATACAAAATGGTGCWGGATTAATRCGAAAAATTGMAAAGACCAAAGCCACGGCTGTAAGTGCYTTTTCCCCACCTGAKAGRAGGGTAATATCTTGCAAGCGYTTACCTGGWGGCTGGGCAATCACCTCTACACCYGCCGTGAGAACATCGTCTGAATCCAATTTTAACTCTGCACGACCACCACCAAACAAACGYGGGAATATTTGTTGGAAATAAGCGTTGGTTTTYTCAAAMGTATCGCGGAAACGTTGGCGGGTGGTGCGATCAATACGGTGGATGGTATCTTGTAAGGTGTTTAGACTGGTTTCCAAATCGGCGATTTGTTCAGCAAGAAACTGCTCGCGTTCAGAAGCTTGTTTGAATTCATTAATGGCGAGTAGATTGACAGGACCAAAACGAGATAAACGATCTTCTAATTCGCGTGTATGGCGCAATACATGCTCCATATCCTGCGTGCTTARATTYTCATATTTTAGYAATAAYTGTTTACTGGTAAGCTGGCAGCGTTGTTCGATTTCATTGCTTAAATCTTGCAAACGGGCTTGTTCACTGGCCTGACGAATTGCAACTTGCTGCTTGCCCTCACTCATTTGTTGCACTGTTTTACGTGCCGCTTGCTCGCCGTGTTCATATTGATGTAATTGTTTTTGCAAGGCATGCCCTTGCTGCCGCATATCGCTTAAATTACGGTGTGCTTTTTCAACATGTTCATGGGCATGTTGCAATTGCATATCAAGATCTGCATGGGCTTGGTTTGCCTTGATTTCAGTTTCAGTCTTGGAAAACTGTTGTGCATCCTGCTGCTGCCGTTGTTGTAGTTGCGCAAGCTCTTGTTGCATACGTTTTTGATCACGCTCAAGGCTTTGTACGGTCTGTTTGTGCAATGCCAATGCTTGATCAGCATGGGCTTGAGAGGAGCGTGCTTGTTGCCATTGTTGCTCATACTGTTGTTGAACCAGTGTTTGTTCATCCAACTTGTGTTGAGCCTGCTCTAATTGCTGGCTATCCATTTCCCCCATGCTTTTTAGCTCTTGTTGCCAGTGCGTTAGCTCTTTTTCTGTGCTTTCTGCATCACTTTGTAACTGTGTTTGCCGTGAATGTAGACTGCCTTGTTCATCGTGCAGACGTTGCAACAAGGCTTGAGAAGATTGTCTTTCGCTTTGTGCCTGCGTTGCAGCAAGGTGAATATTTTGCCACTGCTGCTGTTGCGTTGTTAGTGCCATATCAGCGGCTTCAACAGCTTGTTCGGCAGTTTGCATGGTCTGTTCAGCAGTTGTTTGCTCTGATTCACAGGATTGCAAACGCCGCTGCAGGCTTAATCGCCGTGCAGTTTGGCTTTTTGCAGGTGGAACAAGCCAGCCATCGGATGCCAAACACCAGCCATCACGGCTTACCAGATAGCCATACTTGGGAATTTCTGCCGCAAAAATATCATCACAAAGCACAACATGGCAAAACATGGCATACAAGGGATGATTTGCCTCTAAATTCAATAATATAGCCAAATTTTTCTGCCCGCTTGCAGGTTTTGCCAATTTATCCGCATTCACCAGTGCCGTATTCAAATACATAGCAATGGGGCTATCCTGAGCTTGTGTGAACATATCTTTCCAAGCAGCCAAGCTTGTTTGCTCAGGAAGACTTAAATCGCCYTCTTTGCCATGCARTRCTGCGGCAACTGCCRACTCCAGACCTTCAGGCACATCAAGATTCTCATCCACCCATATACCACCACGCTTACGCATRYCTTCGCGYAAATGAYTTGGCATATTCTGCTGTTGYAATTGGGCTTGAATYTCTTGAATTTCACCRTTTAAGCTRCGCAKTATTTCTTCTGCCTGTTTRCGTTCYRARAAYRCYTGYTKTTGCTGTTCACGGCATTGATCGAGACAAAGTTGCCCATCATCAATGGCTATTTCAGTATCTTTTTGTTTTTCTAATGCTTGGCTTTCTTGCTCATTTGCCGCTACCAATGCCTGCTCTAGTTCATGTGTTTTATTGGCGAGCTGTTGCAGCTGATTTTTATGTTGTTCTTGTTTCTCCAGCAAGCGTTGTACATGCTGTTTGGCTTGTTGGTGACGGTGTTGAAGATCTTGAAAAATACTGCGTAACTGTTCCAATTCGCGTAGCAAAACATCACGTTTTTCACGTACTTCTTGCAACATCTCCTGTGCTGCATTGAGTTGCGCTTCTGCATCACGGCGGTGTTTTTGCAGGGCTTCATCGGTTTGTTCATGTAATTGTTTTTGAATATCAGCAACATCATCCTGCAACTGTTGTTGTCGCAGAGCCGCTTCATCCATACGTTGTTGCAGCATGTTTTTGCGCTCTAACAGCAATCGACGCTCGCCCGCAGCCCGCTCAGCTTGTTGTTGTAGTTCGGCACGTTGCTGTTCAAACAAACGTAACTTCTCTTGTGCCTGCTGCACCCCTTCATCATGTAAGACACCTGCACGCCGACCTTGGCTAAGCAAACGCTCGGCATGAATATGCTTTGCTTCTGCCTCTTCGACATGTTGTTGGGCTTGTTCAAATTGCTGTTGAAATACGAGTAATTGTTCTTGCTGCTGTTGAAAACGAATCGCCAATGTCTTGGATTGGGCATGCTCAAATTCAGCTTGCATGGTTTTAAAGCGTTCRSCRCGTGATGMTTGYTGTTTTAAGCTRCGRCATTGGCTGCGTATTTCTTCAAGYAAATCTTCAATACGATCCATGTTCTGRCGTGTACTGYTCATTTTTCGYTCGGCTTCTTTGCGCCGTGAACGGTATTTCATYACCCCYGCRGCTTCTTCCAATARTTGCCGCCGCTCTTCTGGTTTGGCAGTRATCATGCGTGCAATCGAGCCTTGYTCTACAATGGCATAAGCRCGTGTTGAKACRCCTGTATCAAGGAATAAATCRACAATATCTTTAAGCCKCGCCATTTTKCCATTGATAAATGCGTCCGAGCCAGCATCGCGTACCAARCGYCKGCGAATGCGAATTTCATCCATYTCATGATAGGGMGGAGGCAGTTTTCCACGTTGCACCGCAAAGGTTARCTCGACATCGCAAATGGCTACAGGYGGRCGYGTTTCCGAGCCTTGAAAGATTAARTCATCCATGACTCCGCCACGCAAATGACGGGCAGAATGTTCACCAAGAACCCAGCGAATRGCATCMACAATGTTTGATTTTCCRCAGCCATTCGGACCAACAATGGCATTGATACCAYTCCCYAACTCAATTTTGGTTGGGTCAACAAAGGATTTAAAACCAGAKAGYTCTAGTCGTTTGAGTCGCATGGGAGGGTCTTATCGAAATACTTCATCATTAGCAGCTAAGCATACACATAGAAGAATGGGAAGCTACAATCATATATATGATGATTTAGGCTACAATGCCAATATAGATAAATATAAATTTACACYCATTTCATCACGCCTTGTCATGAACGAAAAATAGCGGCGTWTGACTCGTGTAAGGTTTTTCGAGGCACCCTATAGCTTGGCTAAAATCATACCCTCTCAATACAATACTCTGCCGCCATTGTGTGCGTAGCTCCAGAAGCAAGCTCAACTACATCATCCAGCGCATTGGCAGTTTCCACACATAACATATTCAAATAACCATCTTGTCCTAAGTCGCCCATTTTTGCAGCAGTTTCAAGCCAAGGATTCCACACAATAGCCGATGCACTGCCCTGATTGCGAATCACAATCGTGCGATTCATACCTGCATCCACAATACGCATTTGATTGCCTGTATTGACATAAACACGGTCAGTTTCTTGTGTGATTGTCACCGCACCTTCTTGTTTTTTACGTACAGAGCCTTCCACTTTATCAAGATATTCACAGCCTTCCAAACCTTCAATATTCACCTTCCGCACATCCGACACATTGAAGTAGGTATGCAATGCTTGCCCCAATGTGAAGCTTGCATCGCCAAGGTTTGTCGTTTGCAAAGATATTTCCAAAGATTTTCCGACAATAATGGTCAACTGAACAGATAGCGCATGCCCGCATACTGCTTTAATCTGCTCATTCTGCTGCATTTCTAGGCTAATGCTCGTACGCCCATCATCTAAAGATTTTGAGGCTACAGGTTTCCAGTTTGCCGTACGTGCTGGACCATGCCCTGGTAGGCTGCTATCCGAGGCATGAGGACCAAACCAAGGCCAACATATTGGCACACCACCACGCAAGGATTTGCCTGCCGCAAATGTCGCATCTTCAGACATCCAAATAAGCTCTTTCTCACCTTTGGGCACAAAACTCAAAATATGTGCGCCTTGCAAAGCAATATTTGCCTGCGCAAAAGCATTACTTATTTCAATCACGGGCATCTCGCCTTTACCCAACTTGAAATTTAAAATTCCTTCAATACCCCATGCTTGATTTAGCTCGTCTACTGCACCCATGCTCTCTCCCTAAAACCATGCACTTCATTTGCATGGTATGTATGTTAAATTTAAGTATTATCACACACTACACTTTTTAATATGATGAACCAAGGAATGTTCTATGCCCATCCCTCTCGCCTATTTTGGCGTTGTACTTATCTGGAGTACCACSCCGCTTGCCATTGCTTGGAGCGGTGARGCTGCTGGTTTTGTTTTTGGYGTRAGYAGYCGYATGSTGTTGGGTCTGRTACTCATATTTATATTCGCWGTTATCATGARAACTCRRCTTGTTTGGCATCATAAAGCTCGTCTAGCCTATCTTNATGGCGGRCTGGGYATCTATGCCAGCATGCTGGCGGTTTATTGGGCWGCWCAGCAAATTCCTTCTGGCTGGGTTTCRGTTTTATTTGGTTTAACGCCTATTTTCTCRGCTATTATGGCATCATTTTGGTTAACCGATGAACATTTAACCCGCCATCGAATGACGGGTATTCTGCTTGGATTGTCTGGTTTACTGGTGGTCTTCGGCAGCAGCCTGAGTTTAAGTGAAACGGCTGTGCTAGGCGTGTTTGGTGTCATTCTTTCAGGCATCATTCATTCTGCCTCGGCTATTTGGGTCAAACGGGTCAATGCTCAAATTCCTGCTATTAGCATGACTGCTGGAAGCCTTGTGGTTGCAACCCCCTTATTTGTGCTTACATGGTTATGCAYCCAGCCTGGTTTTAGCGAAACCCAACAAATACTAAACCATGCGCCTAACTACACCCTCATTGCCATTGCCTATCTGGCACTGTTTGGATCAGTGTTTGGTTTTTCATTATACTTTTTTGTACTCAAACACGTTGAAGCGACACGCGTTGCTTTGATTGCATTGGTCACGCCAATCACATCGTTAATGCTAGGGCATTACTTCAATCATGAAGTCATTACCCTCAACATTATCATCGGTGCAGGACTGATTATTTCAGGTCTCGCACTTTTCGAGCTTGGTGGAAAACCATTGCCCAAATGGGTGCCTTTTCGACCCAATTAAAAGCACAGGTTCATAAAGCCTTCTTTTATTTTCAAGTCCTTTCAGGCGTTTTAATCATCATGTTCTTCATACTCATGCTCATCATCATCTTCTCTAGCAGATCTGGGAACAACAATAGCAGAACCTTTGCCATAACCTCTATGGTGACGGTCTTGCCCATAACGTTGGTTGCGTGGCGCAGCAATAACTGCCCCAGTTACGCCGCCAATCACCGCTCCAATGGCTGCACCCTCAACAGCACGCCCAGAATCCGCGCCAATCACTGCACCCGCAGCACCTCCAACCACTGCTCCCGTCGTTGCAGCACGCTGCTGCTCGTATGTTGCACACGCTGAAAGCCCTAATACCAACATAACCATTAATAATTTATTCATTACTTCACTCCTTTAAAAATAATTTTCCAAGCATTCGGAAAGCTCTGATTAAAAACCAAAGCCTACGACTTACCTAGCATTTCCTTAGTCATCATATTCGCCAAAATCATCATTATAATCCATGCCATCAAACCGATTTTTTGTTGGCGAAACAATCACTGCGCCAGCCTCACGGTCACGCACCTCATCAGCCGTGGTGCTATGCTGCGGCTCGTACATTGCGCATGCTGAAAGCCCCAGTAGTAACATCGCCATTAATAACTTATTCATCACGCATCTCCTTTAAAAGCACCCCCCTATTATAGGTAATGATGAAAAAATAATACAGTGCGATGATTACAACATGAGCGTGCTAAAAACACGCCCTACTGAATTAGTTACCACCTTTTGTAGGTTTTCATATAAAGTGCGTGCAATGTGCTGCAGATTTTTTCAAACAACCCTCTTCTGTGTATTCGGCATATTCCTGCCTAGCATTGCAGCCGCGAAAGCCCCCGCACATATAAATATTGAACTACAACGCATATACTTCACAGAAGCGCGCGAAGCTTTAAAAAACAATGATATGCAAACATTTCAGCAGCTTTATCATAAACTTCAAACATACCCGTTAACACCCTATTTGGATATTTGGCAAGTTCATCAATCCCTCGCCAACAACAATGATAGGCAAGTCGAGCAAATGCTCAGTCGCCATCATGATATTCCTGAAATAATCGACTTGCGTATCGCATGGATGAAAAATTTGGCAGAGCGTGGTCAGTGGCCACATGTCGCGGCGCAATTAAAACATTTCAACAATCCAGCCCAAAAATTCCCAAAAATATCATTGCGTTCAGCTTGGTATAATGGCGACAAAAAACACACTTTTGCATTGCTTTCTAAGCAATGGCGTAAGGGCAAAGATATTCATACTTATGCCATACCATTCCTCTACCCTGCATGGAAAGAAGCTGGTTTTCCAAAAGCTGAAGATTCCTATGCACGTATCATCTATTTCGCCAAACATGGCAAATGGAAATCCGCCCATGCTCTCCAAAATTTATTGTCTAACCGCGAACAAAAACTACTAAAACTTTGGCAAGAAGCGCAGAAAAAACCTACGCTTGGATTGCAAAACATCCACACATATACATTTGAAAGCAAGCTGATATACCCCATCATCAAAGATTCGCTTCGCCGCTTATCATCTTCTGATATTGAAGCTGCTTGGCAGCAGTTGAAAGGCATGAAAAAGTATTTAACGGAAAAGCAGTTTGGACACTTACAGCGTAAAATTGCATTACGCGCAGCCAAACAACACAACATTCAATCTGAAGCTTGGCTGGCTAAGTTACGTGTAAACTTACAGAACAACGAAACGCGGGCTTGGCATGTGCGCATGTTATTATTACAACAAAAATGGCAGCAATCCATTGCCGCTATTCAAGCTATGCCAGAATCACAACAATTAACTAGCCGTTGGATGTATTGGCAAGCGCATGCCCTGCAAACATTGAATGAAAATATCGCCGCCAAATTATTATTCGAGCAAATAGCTACTGGGCGTGGTTATTATAGTTTCTTAAGTGCTGATCGCTTAGGAAAAGTATATAATATGAACGCAAAACCTATCGAAACATTATCTCTGACCCGTTTGAAAAAAGAAGCTTATATTCAGAGAGCCCATGAGTGGTTTAAACTGCATGAAACAGGCAAAGCCCGCCGAGAATGGTCGCAAGGCTTGCGCAATGCATCGCGTCAAACATGGTTGCAAGCACTACAACTGGCTGCATCTTGGGGCTGGTATGAGCGAACGATTCAGGCGGCGACACGCACAGGCGCTTATGACGCACTTAGCTTGCGTTTTCCCTTCGGCTACTTGGATGATGTACAGCAAGTTGCTAAACAAACAGGCGTAGATAGCTCACTTATTTGGAGTGTTATTCGGCAAGAGTCCGTATTTAATAGCCATGCCATATCACATCGAGGGGCACGCGGTCTGATGCAGTTAATGTCAACTACTGCCGATTACATTTCAAAGAAATCTGGACTTGGAAAGGTTAACAAACAAAAACTTTTTCTTCCGCCCCTCAATATTCAGCTTGGGTCTTTGTATTTAGCGGACTTATTAAAACGCTTTGATCATCAGCCTGCTTTAGCTATTGCGGCATATAATGCAGGCCCAACGCGTGTGAAACGCTGGCAAAAACAAACAGCCATCAATGATATAAATATTTGGGTGGAACTCATACCATTTAATGAAACCCGCCGTTATGTGCAGCAGGTTATGGCATTCGTAGCCGTCTATCATTGGCGTTTACAACAGCAGTCATCAGGGTTATTGGCAGATAAAAGTACGCTCCCATCAGCGAAAAATTAAACTCAAAACGAAGTCCGCATGCTTACAGTGTGCCCTGTCACATACCGCCATTTATAAAGCTATACTTTACCTTCGCAAGCTAGGCAATTATGCTAGCCAGATATTTTTCCATACAGGTTGCTCATTATGTTACAAAAGATTTTTGGTATTTTCTCCCGCGATATTGCAATTGACCTMGGCACAGCCAATACGCTKATYTATGTTCGAGGCGAAGGCATTRTTCTAGAYGAACCYTCRGTSGTRGCMGTTTATGAAGGYGGCGGKCGMAAAAAYCGWAARGTTTTGGCYGTWGGTACWGAGGCMAAACGCATGCTWGGRCGYACSCCKGACTCTATTTCTGCCATTCGTCCATTAAAAGATGGTGTGATTGCTGATTTYGTCATTACCGAAGAAATGCTCAAACAATTTATTCGYAAAGTGCATAAACGCTCTTGGGGTTTGGCTCCGCGCATTGTTATTTGTGTGCCTTATGGTTCAACACCTGTGGAGCGCCGTGCTATTCGCGAGTCGGCTTTATCGGCTGGCGCACGTGAAGTTTATTTGATTGAAGAGCCTATGGCAGCATCCATTGGTGCCGATTTACCAGTCACCGAAGCCTCTGGCTCGATGGTTGTGGATATTGGTGGCGGCACATCCGAAATCGCAGTCATCAGTTATGGCGGCATTGTATATTCCCGCTCTGTTCGTGTCGGTGGCGATAAAATGGATGATGCCATCATCAATCATTTACGCCGCAAATATAGCCTGTTGGTTGGTTCGCCTACGGCAGAAAAAATTAAAATGCAATTGGGCAGTGCATATCCTCAAGAAGAGCGTCGTGAAATGGAAGTGAAAGGACGCGATTTAATCAATGGCGTACCAAAAAACCTACTATTGGACGACTCTGAAATTCTTGAAGCATTAACCGAGTCCGTCAATGCCATTGTTGAAGGTGTGAAAGTCTGCCTAGAACGCACTCCGCCTGAATTGGCCGCTGATATTGTNGATAAAGGCATTGTGTTAACGGGTGGTGGCGCATTACTGGTTGGTTTGGATCAATTATTACGCGAAGAAACAGGTCTGCCTGTTACCATAGCGGATAATGCCCTGCATTGCGTGGTATTGGGTAGCGGACGCGTACTTGAAGAGTTGGATCGCATGCGAGGCGTGCTCTTCGAGGAGTAAAACATGCCTCACCGCCATATACTTTGGCGTGTTGTTTTGGGATTGTTGATATTTATAGCTATTTTTGCTTTGCAACGCATGCCCGTAGGTCAATACATCACACTTGCTTTATCGCCACTTATTTCCACATTACATGCCCCTGCTCGTTGGTGGCATGATAGTGAACTCTGGTTACAAGACCGTAATAAACTGCAAGCCCAACTCATCGCAACGCGGGATATTCTTGAACAACAAACTGCACTTATTCAACAGGGGAAAAGCCTTGCTGAAGAAAACACTCAACTAAGAAAACTCCTAAAAATCACCAATATCCATGGTTATACATGGCGTGCTGCGCAAGTTTTGGGTCGCAGCCCAGATAAAAAGAGTCAGCGTTTAATCTTACAAGTTCAAAGCAAGCCTGATGATGTGGTTGTATCCAGCTCTGGTCTGGTCGGGTTGGTTGATAAAAGTCATGCAGAATTCGCTGTCGTTCGCACCATTTTGGATGCTTCATTGGCTGTTCCTGTCACCATACCAGGCTCACCTTTGGCGGCATTGATTCGAGGGCAAGGTGATCATTTACTTGTCGATTTCATTCCTTTGGATCAAGCACCCGGGATTGGGTCTATCTTGCAAACCAGTGGTGCGGGCGGCATATTCCCACCAGGCATCTCCGTCGCACGTATTACGCACATTGAAGCATTACAAGGTCGTGTATTTGCACGCATCGAAGCTAAGCCTATCGCTCATTGGCAACGTGATAACTGGCTTGCGATCGCCTCCCGAATGGCCTCACGTACTGCCTCACCGACTGACTCTCCCACACCATGAGTATCCCTCTTTTATTATTCGCCTGTCTTATTGGCATCATCTTTAATTTGGGCTTTTCAGGGGTATTTTTACAACCTGACTGGTCATTGGCATTATTATTGGCAGCGTTACTGGCGCACCGTGGTAACTGGTTATATGTTTCACTGGCGACAGGTGTTCATGATTTAATTCTCCACTGGTCAGTTTTTATCAGCCTGCCATGGATATTGCTCACCCCCGTGCTTATCACATGGAGCGATGCGCAAATTGGCCCTAGCCTTTTACAGCGTGTTTTTGCCATGCTCGTGGTCATCTCATCACTATTTTTTGCAGGCTGGAGCATCGCATCTTGTTTGTTAACATTATTACTATGCCTTGTTCTCTGGCATTTTATTGCACGTCTATATGTTCAGCCAGCTTGATATTCGACAGCGCTTTGAAGGGCGTATGTGGTTCTTTCAAGTTAGCATATTTGTATTGCTGCTCATCCTTTTATTGCGCATGRTTAACCTACARTTTTTACAACATGAAGGGYTCATGCTGCAAGCTGAGAATAATCGCCTCAATGTTGTGCCTATTTTRCCAACACGTGGCACCATCACCGATCGCTTTGGTRTYGGCTTRGCCGTCAAYCATATCTCCTATCGCTTGAYCATGATTCCTGAACGCATTGAAGATATGGATAGGCTGATGACAGAGCTAACAGCCATGATGCAGTGGACACCCAATCAAGTAAAACGTATTAAAAAACGTATCAAACGCTCTCGAAAAGATCGCCCTGTACTACTTAATGATAAACTAACATGGCAGCAAGTTGCTCCATTATCAGCGCGTCTGCATCGCTTTCCCGGCTTGGATGTGCAAGCAGGAACCCATCGTTTTTATCCATACAAAGAGCTTACATCTCACCTTATTGGTTATTTATCCTTGGCACGAAACAAAGACCTTGAGAAGGGCTACTTGCGCAATGAATATATTGGCAGAAGTGGCTTGGAGCGCTCTTTTGAGAAACGTCTGCATGGCATATTAGGCAGCCAGCAAGAAGAGGTCGATGCGCATGGGCGACGCATTGCTGTATTACAACAAAAACCATCATCCATGGGTGAGAATATACATTTAAGTCTTAATGTGCGGCTGCAAGAGGTCGCTGCTAAGGTCATGGGAAAGCGGACGGGTGCCGTCGTCGTTTTAGATGTGCATAACGGCGAGGTGCTCACTTTGCTAAGCACACCTGGCATTGATACCAATCAGTTCACATTGGGCTTGGAGCAAAAGCAGTGGCAGGCGTGGTTAAACAATGATCAACGCCCACTATTAAACCGCACCACACAGGCTGCTTATCCACCGGCCTCAACATGGAAACTTATTTCCAGCTTTGCAGCCTTGCGTCACCACAGCCCTCTGGCAACCAGAAGCACCCAGTGCAAAGGTTTTATCCAATTAGCCGACCGAAAAATGCGTTGCTGGAAACGTAGAGGGCATAAAAAAGTGAATATGCATGATTCCATCATGCACTCTTGTGATGTGTATTTTTATGAGCTCGGCGATCAACTTGGCATGCAAAATCTTACTGCTGAAGCACGACTATGGGGCTTTGGCGAAGTCACAGGTGTTCCTCTTCCGCCTGAATCACGCGGGCATTTAGCCCCAAATATGCAACGCTTACACAATGGACGTGAGCGTCATTGGTCTCGGGGCATCAACATGATTACAGCTATTGGGCAAGGTCAAACCACCACCACACCTTTGCAAATGGCACGCTTTGCAGCCGCCATTGCCAATGGCGGTGATATATTGCGCCCTCACCTAGAAATAGGGAARGAGCCTGAAATCATTCGTCATGTGGATGTGAATCCAGAAGATTTAAAGCACATTCAGAAGGCTATGTATGACGTTGCCAATAAACCTGGCGGCACAGCCTATTATCGTCTGCGCCATGCCGCTTGGAAAATTGCAGGTAAGACGGGCACAGCCCAAGTTATATCCATGTCACAAGATGATGATGAACGAGACAAGAAAAATAAAACCCCCGAAATCAACAGTCATAAAGACCATGCTTGGTTTATGGGTTATGCGCCCTACAAAAATCCCAAAATTGCATTTGCAATTTTTGTCGAACATGGCGGGCATGGCGGAAGTGCCGCAGGGCCTATTGCAGAGGCGATTGTAAAAGAATTGGCTAAAGAGGAGTCAAAACAATGATCTCTGTGATACGCCGCATGGATAAAACYTTAATCACCTGCTTATTAAGTTTATTAACATTGAGCTTGTTTGTCTTGTATTCAGCGATACATGAGGGCGACATTGCCGTATTTCAAAAACAGGTTATTTTTTGGTGTCTCGGTCTTGTCGGGTTTCTGGGTATTTGTTTTGTGCCTTTGCGCTTAATGGGTTTGCTGGCATGGCCAGTATACCTTGTTGCACTGCTAGGTTTGGCACTGGTTCCACTGATTGGCGATGTTCACATGGGTGCTAGGCGCTGGCTGGATTTGGGCGTGGTTACATTTCAACCTTCTGAGATGATGAAGTGGGCTTTGATGTTGATGCTTGCCCATTGGTTTGCATCGCGTGAACCCGATACATGGGTAAATTTCCTTATCCCTTTGATGATGAGTATTGTGCCAGCCGCATTGATTGTCATTCAACCCGATTTGGGCACAACGTTGGTTTTACTTTTTGCTTCCATTGCCATGCTTATTGCATCGGGTTTTGCATGGCGCTGGATCTTTTCTGCCATCGCCGCAAGCCCCATAGTATTATATGTATTATGGCACAATATGCATAGCTACCAACAACAACGGGTGCTGACCTTCCTAGACCCACAAAGCGATCCGCTTGGATCTGGTTATCATGTGATTCAATCATCCATTGCCATTGGTTCTGGTGGCTTTTGGGGCAAAGGCTACCTTGAAGGCACACAAGGGCGGCTACACTTTTTGCCAGAGCAACATACCGACTTTATTTTCTCTATTTTGGCAGAAGAAGGCGGTTTGATTGCTGTTACATTGTTACTCGTGCTTTATGGTGTGTTAATTTCACGCATGCTGACCATCGCAGCCCACGCCCATAGCCGTTTCGGAGCTTTGCTTACCACAGGTATTGCATCAATTTTCATGTTGTATGCATTTGTAAATATCGGCATGGTATCGGGTATTCTACCCGTTGTTGGCGTACCGCTACCGTTTATCAGCTATGGCGGTTCAGCTCTTTTAACCATGCTTGGTGCATTGGCAATCGTCATGCGTGTTGCCATAGAATCAAAAGGCAATATTCCATGGCAAAGGCCCAGTAGCCCTTTGAGCTAAGCAGGCTCTGAATAAACATCTCAATCGTTGGAATTCACAGGCTAAAATCTTCATATTATTGGCATCATTCCTGCTTCTAAAATTTATTAAATATTAAAAGGTTTATAACATGAGCAGTGAAACACAAAATAATAAAAAAACGCCTGTTTCACTCAAGGACATACCAGGCATTCAATTTGCAAAAATACTTTTAAGCGATAAGCTTGTATCTCAAGCGCAGGTTGAAAAAGCCATTCGTGTACAGCTAAAACTGGGGAATAACCGCCTAATATCTGCCATTTTCATCGAACTCGGTATTATAACCCAAGATGACCACCGACGTATTATTCGCWAACATGGGCGCGAATTTCGCTTGGGTGAGCTGGCCGTCGAATTGGGTTACGTTAATCTAGAGCAATTAAATAAAGCTCTGGCGGCCATGAAGACCATGCGTGGAAAACGCATGGGTGAAATCATGCAAGAGCTTGGGTTTATCAATGAACGGCARCTTGCCCAGATGCTATCAGAACAGCTTACACTGCCTTTACAACACATAGAGCTGGATATGATTGATAATGCGTTGCTTAAGCAGTTCTCTTTGCGCTTTTTACACAACAATTTAATCATCCCCTACCACGAATCTGAAACAGTCGTTTCTATTATCTGCGCTGACCCTCTCAATGATACTGCGATTCGTGAAATCGGACAAAAAACAAACAAACAAACAGTGGTTAGCATTGGCATACAGAGCATACTTGAATCATTATTTAGTAAGCTCGAAACTCGTAACAAGCAGGCTGGTAAAAGTGCCAGCAGCGAGCAAGGTGACCACATTGTGGAGATTGTTGATGGCATACTTCTGTCAGCCATTCGTGACTATGCCAGCGATATTCATATCGAACCCTTGGAAGCCAATGTCCGCATTCGTTTTCGCATGGATGGTGTACTGATTCATAAAATGGACTTACCCAGTGAAATGGCGCACCGTGTTGTTGCGCGTATTAAAGTTCTATCTGAAATGGATATTGCTGATTCCAGAAGGCATCAAGATGGCCGCATGGCACAAGTTGTACATGGCATCAGTGTCGATTTTCGCGTCTCAACCTATGTTACCACCTTTGGTGAGAACCTTGTGATGCGGCTGCTTCGCCGTGATGGCGGCATAAAGTCCATTGATCAAATAAACATGAATGCAGGGCTTCTCCAGCGGTTTAAACACGAAGTTCTTGATGTTCCAACTGGCGTGATTCTTATTACGGGACCAACAGGTTCAGGTAAAACGACAACACTCTATTCTGCCATTGATTATTTAAATCGCCCTTCAACTAAAATCATCACACTGGAAGACCCCGTTGAATACGTTGTGGATGGTATTATGCAATGCTCTGTTGATATCAAAGCGGGGCGTAATTTTGAAGACTCCTTAAAAGCCATTGTCCGCCAAGACCCAGATATTATCGTATTGGGCGAAATTCGAGATCAAATGTCTGCACAGGTTGCAGTACAAGCTGCATTAACAGGGCACAAAGTATTAACCACATTCCATACCGAAGACTCTATTGGCGGTTTATTGCGCCTGATGAATATGGGCATTGAATCGTTCCTTATTTCATCCACAGTCGTCAGCATTTTAGCGCAACGCCTGATTCGCAAGATTTGTCCAGATTGTCGTCAGGCCTATATGCCAAATAGACGTATTGCTAAGTTAATTGGTATGGATGACGAAATATTGAAAAACCACACGTTCTATCGCGGTACTGGTTGCGGTACTTGTTATGGTACTGGTTATCATGGGCGAACGACCTTGCATGAGTTGTTAATTTTAAATGAAGAGGTAAGGGAAGCCATTCTTGAGGAAAAAACATCACATGAAATTCGCCAAATAAGCTGTGAAAGCACAGACCTTTTATCTCTTATGGAGGATGGTTTGTATAAGGTTATTCATGATATGACCACTGTAGAAGAGGTCTATCGTATTGCACCGCGCTCATTATCTAACCGCTCTGTAAGCGAGGTATGCCGCCTAATGGGAGATGAAATATGAGTATTCAGCAACACGAACTTGCCGCTATGATTCGACAAAAATTTAACACTGGGGAAGCCAAACTACCTTTATTGCCCGAAGCCGTGATAAAAGTTCAACGCATTGTAAAAGATGAGTCTAAAGGCGCGGCGGATATTGCCAAAGCGATTGGCGATGACCCAACGTTTTCAACAACCGTGATGCGTTTATGCAATAGTGCACAGTTCAACCCAAGGGGTCATGAGATTCGTAGCCTACAGATTGCTGTTCAACGGCTTGGTGTACGAAAAGTATTACAGTTGATGATTGCCTTATCGGCCAAAGTACATATCAACGTAAAAAATAAAGAGCTGCAAGACCTACTACGCCGAAGCGCCGAACACTCGCTCATGGTTGCCTGCGCGGCTCAGCATTTAGCCAAACTCATTGGCAGTGCCGATCCTGATGAAGCCTTTTTGGCTGGCATGGTGCATGATATTGGCATACTTGCAGTGGTCAGTGCCGCAGAAAAAGAACTCTCAGAAATCGACCCTGAATCTCGATTGGACGCTATTTGCAACCTGCATAGAGAAATGGGTGGTCGCTTATTAAGCTATTGGAATATGCCCGATGTCTTTGCCACAGTGGCATCACACCATGGCATTGAATCAGATGATCGCCCCAATGAACGCTTGATTGATTATGTTGATGCTGCTGATTTTCTTATTCAGCGCGATGGGCATCATGTTATGTTTGATGCTATTTCCGAAGATATTGAAGTCTCAAATTTCCCGCCGATTAGCCGCTTGGGGGCAACCGAGATTCACATCGCCGCAGTGGAAGTCGAACTCGAAGATAGCATCAAAGGGATGCGGCAAGCTATCGGTTGATTTTCAAAGTCTTTAAGAGTCTTCGTTGCTGTCTTTAACCTCTGACTCTTCATTGCTGTCTTTGGTCTCTGCATTTTCGTTGCTTCCCTTTACCTCTGACGCTTCATTGCTGTCTTTGGTCTCTGAATTTCCGTTGCTTCCCTTTACCTCTGACGCTTCATTGCTGCCTTCAGCCTCTGAATTTTGGCTGCTTTCCTTAACCTCTGAGCCTTCGTCGCTCGTCTTAGCCGTTGAATCTTTCGTGCGCCCTTTGGATTCAGGCTTGCCTATATCTACATCAACTATCGGTGTTACAACTACCTTTGAAACTATAACTGGATTATCAAGTGGCGCTTTCCCAAAACTAGGCAAGATATACTTTCTATTGGGGTGAGAGTAAGCGTAAAGCGTTAAAGATTCACCGTCATTGCTATAATACCAATCCACATCTTCCTCAGCACCCGTACTAACCGCTTCTCTGCTGGTCCATGGGTCATTAGGAATATCCTTGATAAACCCTTCACTAACCAAATCTGCTAACAGCCCCGTCGGAGGGCTATAGTCTTGCAATACACTAAAATCCTTTAAAGCCTGCACTAGTTCTACTTCACCAGCCAGTAAGCGCACCTTATCCAAATACATCTTATATGATGGTACGGACGTTGCCGCCAAAATACCAATGATGCTAATCACGATCATCAATTCGATTAATGTAAAACCTAGTGATAACTTTTTGGATGGAATCTCGCCTAACATAATTATTCCAACCCCTGTGTATTTGCGTAAAGCATTTTAGCAGGCTTGCCAGGAATGGCATACAAAGCCGCCAGTCCGTGTGCTTCTGGGTGCGGACAAATTATTTTAATCCGATGCTGCTTATCGGATGAAATCAAGAATGGCACACCTGTCTCTGGCTCAAGCATCAATGCAGGGTTATCAACAAGATTCTTCAAATCTTCCAAACTCTCTGGGGGATGCTCAAAAGCCTCTTGAAAAGAGGCTGCATGCTTGGCTAAATTCTCCAAACGATGCCGACATTCGATTAAGCCTGAAATCTGTTGGGTTAATTCTGGTTGACTCGGCAACACCGATATTGAGCTATATTTTATCATGATGAAAATATTTACTGCCAAAAGAATCACAGCAATCAAAGCAACCACACCAATCAAACCACGCCGAATATTTCTCTTTTTATTAACATGCTCAGTATCGCGTTTTAACTTAGAATCTGCACATACAATGCAGACACTTTTCTCACCTCTTTCCTCACCAACGCACTCTTCGCCATACGGCTTATGACAAACCATACAATAAAACGTAGCAACTTCATCAGCATGCTGGCAGCAGTAAACACTATGCGTGCGCTCGCCATTTCTTACAACAAAAGGCCGTCGCATTTGTTTGGCTACACTATCTTGCACACCACCATGCTTATCCATGAATCCAAATAACCCCTCAGAGACTTACTTTTCAGACAATCTAATATTTTAAACCATAAATGAATCAGGCGCAACTTTATAAGAATATCTGCGCCCAAGGTGGCATCTTCACACGTGACCAATTCCATAGCCATTAACATGAAGTGATTTCATGTTAATGTACGGCATGCCTAATCTAGAGCCAACATTGCCCAAAGCCATTTTACTGGATCGTGATGGCGTTATTAATTTCGATTCGCCCGATTATATTTTAAGCCCTGAGCAATGGCGTGCAATTCCAGGAAGCTTAGAAGCGATTGCCAAACTTACCCAAGCTAATATCCCAGTGGCTATTGTAAGCAACCAATCTGCGGTCGGTCGTGGCATGATAGACAATGCCATATTCCAAAACATTCATGCCAAAATGCTGTTGTCCATCGAAGCATTGGGTGGGCAGATTGATCATGTCGCTTACTGCATACATGCGCCAGATGATGGCTGTACATGCCGCAAACCGTTGCCAGGCATGATGCTTGATTCCCTCACTGCTCTAAATCTTAGCACTGAACCACAAAGTGTTTATATGATTGGCGATTCTTTGCGTGATATGCAGGCGGCATGGGCGGCGAATGTTTCAGGTATTCTCGTACAGAGTGGTTATGGTGATGCTGCGGACATCCTTGCCAAAGCCCGCTTGCATGACCCGCATATTCAAGCATTCCCAGATTTGGCGGCTGCTGTTTGCAGTATCTTAAAACATTAACATGCTATTACTTCGTTCAACGCTCTTTAACCTATGCTTTTTTATCGCAACATTTACCTTCTCTCCTTTGCTATTATTTTTTAGATTATTTGGGCTTCCTAGCGCTTGGTTTTGGGCAAAATTATGGTCAAAAAGCATATTATTCTTCGCACGTTACTTATGCGGCATTAAAATTCGCATTGAGGGGCAAGAGCACTTTCCCAGTGAATCTTGTGTGGTCATGGCGAAACATCAGTCAGCCTTTGAAACCATCATCATGCCAAGCTTGATTCCGCCGTATGTTTGGATCCTTAAACGCGAATTGTTTTATATCCCATTATTTGGCTGGGCTTTATGGGCCATCAAAACCATTGGTATCCGTCGCGGCAATCCGCGCGAAGCCATCAAGCAGGTAAACACCGATGGTTCGGCTTTATTAAAACAAGGTAAGTGGGTCGTTATTTTCCCAGAAGGAACACGCTCCAACATTGGCGAGTCTGGTGATTATAAAGCTGGCGGCATTGTGCTGGCTCAAAAAGCTGAGGTTGGCATTTTACCCATGGCACACAATGCTGCTCTATGTTGGCCAAAACGTGGATTCATCAAAAAACCAGGCACCATTACCGTACGATTTTTGCCATTTATTTCTGCGGATACTATTGCCTGCACAAGCCGCAAAGAGCTTTTGGAAACATTGAAAAATGATGTGGAAAAGCATACCCGAGAGTTGGGTGGCTAGCACTTATACATGCTGGGCTCGACAATAGAAAAAGCCTCTGCTCCACGGCACACATGAGAAACATTGTTTAAAAAGGGCGCTTCATTGATAACGTTCCAATCTTAAGTCATACCCGTCTTAGCATATTCACGTTATGCTTCGCACATGAGTCGTAAAGTTATTCCTATCCAGATTGAAACACGAACTGAATCTCAAGGTGAGCCAATGATTGGCAAACCATCTTGGCTAAAAGTCCGTGCACCTATGTCTCCCGAATACAAACAAATCACGCGCATGATGCGTGAGTTAAATTTAAACACCGTCTGTGAAGAAGCTTCTTGCCCAAATATTGGCGACTGCTGGAAACAAGGCTCTGCCACATTCATGATTCTTGGGCGTGTCTGCACACGCACCTGTGCCTTTTGTGATGTTGCCACAGGCAAACCCGATGCTGTTGACCCCAATGAGGCCATTAATCTCGCCAAAGCGGTGGCGCAAATTGGCTTAAAACATGTGGTGATTACATCCGTTGACCGCGACGATCTTAAAGACGGTGGCGCAGGACATTATGCAACGGTGATTCGCGAGCTAAAAGCTCGCCAGCCTGATGTTACCATTGAAATTCTTACACCTGATTTCCAACGCAAACCATCAAGTTGCCTAAACACCATTATGGATGCCAAACCCGATATTTTTAATCACAACCTTGAAACCGTGCCTCGCTTGTATCGCTCTGTGCGCCCAGGCGCACGTTATTACACATCATTGCGTTTATTGCAGCGGGCAAAAGAGCTTGATAGTAATATTGTTACAAAATCAGGGTTGATGGTTGGTCTTGGTGAAGAGCGCGATGAAATTTTGCAGGTGCTGGATGATATGCGTGAGGCTGGCATTGATATTCTCACCATTGGTCAATATCTGCGCCCCAGTGAACAGCATCATCCTGTGATGAAATATTGGACTCCCGAAGCGTTTGATGAATTGAAGTATCTGGCAGAGAAAAAAGGCTTCGGCATGGTGGCATCAGGGCCACTTGTTCGCTCATCCTTTCATGCGGATGAAGTATTTGAAGCGTTAAAGCTCAAAAAGATATAAAAAGCGTGATGTATAACACTTTGATTGCCTGCACAGCTTCTATAGGGCACCTCGAAAAACCTCACTATTTCGTCAAACTTGCTCTTTTTGCCCCTGCCCGCGTTGGATAAAATGAACAATAGCGTTGCTATTGCTCATTTCATCACGCCTTGTCATGAACGAAAAATAGCGGCGTTTGACTCGTGCGAGGTTTTTCGAGATGCCCTATAGTAACTTATGAATATTGTTGCCGACAAAGTTGCCCTCGCGATCAGGTGAATGTTGAAACAAGAGAGTATTCCCTAGGGGAATGCAGAGGTTCATGTTTTTTCATCGCATAAGTTTGAGTGGATGCCCGATAAAAGCATGCAGGCATGGCGGTAAGCCACTGTCTGAGTCACTATAGGCTAAGCGATATAAGGAGAGTAAGGTGACTACAAATTTTTGGCGTAATATCCCTGCCTACAAAGACTTTAATGCATCATTTGATATGGATGCATACACCCCTTTTGACAGCACCTGGCACTTATTTATCGCAGATATTCAAGGCTCAACCCAAGCCATCAAAGATGGCTGCTATAAAGATGTCAATATGATTGGTGCCATGTCAATTGTTGCTGTGCTAAATGCCTGCTCAGACATTGAAATTCCATTTGTGTTTGGTGGTGATGGTGCATCTATTCTCGTACCGAACTCTCACTTTGAGCAGACTAAACTTGCCCTACTTGCCACCAAAGAAAAATCCGAACGCGATTTTAATTTACACCTAAGAATTGGCTCAATTTCAGTACAGACATTAAAAGATAAAGGCATTGATTTGCTCGTTGCCAAACATGAGATTTCCAAAGACTATAAACAAGCAATTTTCTTCGGTGGTGGTATGAGTCAAGGCGATGCACTCATCAAATCTGATGCAAGCTACTGTTACGACATCATCGAAAACATGCCTGAAGTCGATTTCAGTGGTTTAGAGTGCCGCTGGCAAGATATTCCTTCACCCAAAGATGAAACAATTAGCCTGCTTGTTTCCGCAGATGATGCAAAAGAATACAAACAACTTCTAACGTATATMACTGAMAAYATTGGYARTTATGAGCAGCGAAACCCCGTACAAGAAAAGAARCTKCAATTRTCWTTATCTTTTTCWCARCTTGCTCACGAGGCAAAAGCCAAAGCCAGTGGTYTGGATCGYTATATWCTCACYAAGAARCTTTGGCTSGCMAAYATCYTAGGCATTATTTTRATGAAACTYGATGCCAAGCTTGATAACTCATCRTGGGGGCAATATAAAAARCAAGTYRCCCAAACCACGGATGCTGAAAAGTTTGATGAYATGCTRCGTATGACCTTCACATCAGCCACAAATGACCGYAAAAACCTTGAAAATCATCTAAACAAAAAGCATCAACAAGGTGTGTTATGCTACGGTATTCATATTAGCAACCGTGCTTTAATGACCTGCTTGGTATTCGAGCGAATGGGCAGCCAAATTCACTTTGTTGATACTGCTGATGGTGGTTATGCTATGGCTGCTGTGGGTTTAAAAAAGCAGCTAAAAATAAAAACTAGCGCATGAAAAAGCCCACAACAATGTTGCCTCATATAGCATTATAATTTTTTAAAGGATAAAGTCATGTCACAGCAACACACATTACAACGCCGTGGGYTTGAATTGGGTCACATCACCACGCCTTCAACACAAAATACACCTTCTGAGCAACAAATCATTGCGGCATGGCAAGCCGATAAGGCAATCACCATACCAGCTATCGTTATGCAGGATGTCTTGCAGCACGAAGCGCATATTCAAGTTGCACATCAAATGATGGAGGTCATGTTGGGCGGCGCGGAACTTGCCGAAACTTTTGAAGAAAGGGCCATCAGCCAACGTCTTCAACCTGAATTTGCACTGGTGGCATCATCGGCAGAAGAACATGATGAGCAAGGCATTGAAAAGGTTTATTTTGATGTGGAAGATAAAGGTGAAATCCGCGCCGAAGATTTGTGGTGCAAAGCTTCATGGTTATCCTTTCATGATGAAGATGCCTCGCTTCGTTTTCGTTTTTCATTTGGTATGGAAGGCTTTGAAGATGTTGCCGCAGACCCAGCTAGGCAGCAATGGGCTGGTGAGCTTTGTGAACGCATCTTTCCAGAATCAGCCATTATCACCAAAAATACTAAAATTCTGAATCTTCTACAAAAAATACTCGGCAGCGAAGCACAATTTGTAGAACGCATTGTTTATTTTAATGCSCCCAATGGTGGCGCTCARTTTCAYCATGATGTGGAACGCGGACATGCTGGTGTTGTTTTTGCACAACTAAGCGGTGCAACCTTTTGGTTGGCTTTGGATAAGCAGTTATTAATCGATRAAATCATAACATTTGCACAAGCCAATAAAGTCAGTGATGCCTTACARGARCTTATACAAAACCGTGAAGCTTTATCCGAGTATATGGAAGAGCAAGATCATGCGACTGTTGAAGAGCTTATCGACCAAAACCCTGATTTTATCAAATATCTCATCGATAAAGGCTATAGCCATCACTTGCAAGAAGGTGATGTATTATTTCTACCACAGCGAGATTTGGATCATTGTGTGTGGCATACGGTATTCACATTGGGCGATGACCCAGGCGAAGCGTTAAGTTTCGCGGTGCGTTAACAATAGGACACCTCGAAAAACCTAACTATTTCGTCATAGTGCCCTTTTCGCACCTGACTGCGTTGGATAAAAAAAAGCAATAGGATTGCTATTACTCATTTCACCACGCTTTGTCATGAACGAAAAATGGCGGCGTTTGACTCGTGTGAGGTTTTTCGAGGTGCCCAATATTTAAAAATTAACTTAAATTGATATTTTTATTCATTTCTTAATAAATATTTAAGATCATGCACATTCTCACATTTAACTTTTCTTAATTGGACTCTCCTCAGAAACTAAAATGATTATAAATATCAACAAGAAATGATTATTTGAATAGTGTTTGGTGTAAGTTTTTACACGAATGTGAGC
>NVTQ01000016.1 GCA_002401635.1 Pseudomonadota bacterium | reverse complement strand
TGAATTTCATCAGAGCGCGCACTCATTTTTTGGTTTGCTCTTTGCGTTGGCGGTAAATAATAAAAACTTTTCCAATGGAATGGATCAATTCTGCCTGCGTTTGTTGGCACAATGTTTCGATGGCGGTGTGGCGATCATCACGCTCACCTTGTTGAATCTGAACCTTGATTAACTCATGGGTATTTAGGGCAATATGGGTTTCAGCAATGACACCTTCGGAGACACCGTGTTGGCCTATGCGAATGACTGGTTTTAGGTGGTGGGCTCTGGTTTTTAATGCTTTGCGTTGTTTGCTGTTGATAGGCATAATGGCTCTCTAGTGTGCGGGCTAATAAATTAAAATCGCAGTGTACAAGTATGTGTCGAAAATGGTAGTTATGGACAGTAAGACGGTGATGTTTTATGTTCCATGATGATTGTCTGATTGTCTGATTGTCTGATTGTATAGGGAGCAAGGTTCATGAAGCGTTTGAGGGAGGATCCCAGTCGTATTGTTATTTTGGGTGGTGGCCGTGGAGGCGCAGCCATGCTTGAGATGTTATGCGATGAGTCATTGACGGACGTTGTGGCAGTGGTTGATCATAATAGTGATGCTCCAGGCATCGTTCAGGCGAAAGCGATGGGCATTCCAATATATACAGATGTGGAAAAGGCATTGATTGCCAATGCGCCTTGCGTGGCTTTTAATCTTACCAATAATGAGATGGTTGAAGAGATCGCATATGGTGTTTTAGGTGCTGGTGGTGTGATCGGCGGGCTCGAAGCAAGGCTTTTGTGGCGTATGGTGACAGATTTGAAAGATGCTAAAAAAGACTTGGAGTATCAGGCAACCCATGATGCTTTGACTGGCTTGTATAACCGTCGTTATGTCATGGATCAGCTACACCGAGAGCTTAGTCAAGCGATACGCTATGGCTTTGAATGCTCTTTGGTGTTGATTGATTTGGATCACTTTAAGCGTGTGAATGATACGTATGGGCACACAGTGGGCGATCTTGTGCTGAAGCAGGTGTCTAGTGAGTTGCAAAAGAATGTGCGTACTGCCGATGTGCTTGGGCGATGGGGTGGCGAAGAGTTTATTGTTTTATTGCCGCATACAAATGAGGTTGATGCACGGGCGGCAACGCAGCAGTGGCTGGATCGTGTGCAGAAAGTACCTGTGACCCTCGCGAATGGAGAGGTGTTGGAGATAAGTTTTTCAGCAGGTGTGGTGGGATTGCGAGTGAAAGATGGGGGAAGTGTGCAGCAGTATATTGAGGCGTTGTTGGAAAAGGTGGATCGCTATTTATACGAAGCAAAAGACTGTGGGCGAGCCTGTGTGGTGGGCGGCAGCAATGAATAAACAAATATTTTTTGGATTTTGGGGTATATTACCATGAGTTCAGTTGTGCATGTGGATGCAAATGAGGAAATGCATTCGCCGCGTTTTCCTTTGCGTTGGCGTTGGACAATGTTGGTAGGTTTTGCTGTTACAGCAGCAGTGTTGGTGCTGGCTTTGGTAATCCTAGATATGGAACGTGATGCTTGGCTTGAGAGCCAGGAGTCGCAGGCTGAATTTTTGGTAGATCGCTTGGGTGATGAATTAAAAATTCCAATGTTAAGCGGTAGTGCCGCTGAAGTAGATGTGATTGCGCGGAGCTTTTTGCAAACAGCACCTGCTGTTTTGGCGGCACACGTGCAGTACGTGGATGGAAAAAGCCAACAGTTTGGTGATGAAACGTTGGATGCAGCTATGCTGAAACAGGTGGTACAGGCTAGGCATATTACACGGCTAGCGGGCGACAAACTGTGGTTTGCTAAGCGGATTATTTATGGCGGCACAACGATTGGCTCGGTGGCGGTGCGTTATTCCGAAGAAGCGTGGGAATCTTTGGCGGAGCGTTTGGTGACACGCATGCTTTTGGCAGCAAGTTTAGTGATTGTGTTGGCGAGTATGATGGTTTATTGGGTTGCGGGGCAAATGAGCCGCCCTATGGAGTTGCTGGCCGCTGCTGCCGCTCAAGTTGCGGGCGGTGATTATAGTGTGCGTTTGGCTGTAGAAGGCAACGATGAGGTTAGTGATGCGACAAGCCAGTTTAATAGTATGGTGGAAGAATTGGCGCATAAAGAAGAAATTCGGGATGTTTTTGGGAAATATTTGAATCCCAAGCTGGTGTCGGAAGTGTTTGATGGTGGTACAGCGCATGTGGAAGATAGCAGTCAGGAGGTAACCGTATTGTTTGCTGATATGGTTGGTTTTACATCATTCTCAGAGAGCGCAGAACCTGCTGAAATCGTTGAGGTTCTGAACAAACATTTTGAAGTTTTCCATCGGATTATTGATTATTTTGATGGCCATGTGGATAAATATATCGGTGATGCGGTGATGGCTGTATTTAACCACCCCAATGAAGATCCTGAGCATGAACGGCATGCGAGTATGGCAGGATTAGCGATGACGGTTGCTTGTCGGAAACTTGGCATATTGCGTAAAAATGGTGAGGCAATATCATTCCGTGTTGGTTTAAACCGAGGCAATGTGATCGTCGGAAGTATTGGTGCCGCAGAGCGCTTGGAGTATACGGTGATTGGCGATACAGTGAATGTGGCTTCGCGTATGGGCGGGCTGGGTGAAGGTGGGGAAGTGATACTTTCACAATCGACATATAAACATCTGGGTGAAGGTTTTGCTTTTGATTCACTGGGCAAGAAAAATATTAAAGGTGTGAGGGATGAGGTAGAGTGTGGTCGTGTTACCGCAATGGATGAAACGACCAAACGTAAGGTGTCTCATGCGGTAGCTCTGGCCTTTGACTTGACGCTACCGTCAGATGTGCGGTTGATTATTGGGGATATAAACGCGTGATGAAATCAAACTCATTAAATAAATACGGGCTACTTGTGATTGCGAGCTGTCTTTTTTTAACAGGCTGCGTGACAGGCAGTGGCGGGGCGCATATTAAGGGTTCAGCCCTTTCATTTTTAAACAGTTATAGCATGGCATTGCAGGATTATAATGCGGGCAAAGTGATGGAAGCAAGGGCTCGAGTATTGGCAATGGATACTGGGCGCGATGACTACAAACAAGCGCAAGCATTGTTGAAAAATAAGATTAATCCAGCCCGTATTCGCCTACTCAGGCACTACAAAGCCAAGGGCAAAAAGGCCGAGAAAGGTCATGATTGGTCAAAAGCCATGGTGTTTTACCAGCAGGCGGCAGAGTTCTCTGCAAAGCCCAGTATTTTTCTCGCCTATGTGAGCAATATGGAGTTGAAAATGCGCCAGAAGCGTATGGATGTATTGCTGAAACAACGCCGTTTGGAAGATGATGCATGGATACGTTGGTCGCGATCTTATGAGCCTCCCCATGGTGTTAAGCCCGCAGATACTGCTTTTTCTCGTATGCGCGCATCTATCGAGAGCGACCTTGAGGATCGTGCGGCGCGTTCTTATAGAGAAGCGCGACGCTATTTAAATAAGGATATGGTTGGTGTGGCATATATTGAAGCGGAATCATATTTGCGATTAATGCCAGCTTCAGAGAAAGGTCAGCGTTTGATGCTGGATGTGCGCGAGGTTATGCCCAAAGGTTTGCTTGTCAGGGCACTTGGCAAGAAAACGATAGTGAAAAAAGTGCGTAAAAAAACACCTGCAAAAGAGCATAGCATCCGTAAGTCGGATGTGACCAAGTTGATGAAGCAGGCAAAGTGGTTGCAAGCCAAGGATGCTGCATTGTTGTATCGTCGTTATGACGGTAAAGGCGCGGACGAGCTTTTGAAAGCGGTGAATGCTGGTTTGGAAAAAGCCGCATCTGCATTGTTTGCGCAAGGCTCATCAGCATTTCGAAGAGAGCATATTGATGCTGCTGTGAAGTTGTGGGATCAGGCTGTGAGCATGCAGCCAGAGAACTCTGAATATGTAGATGCACTGCGTCGTGCGATGCAGTTGCAAGAGCGCTTGCACTTGTTACGCAGTGATTTGGAGTAAGGCTTAAATTTTAATTGCAGCAGCTCGAAATAATATGATTGAATGATTGCGAGATAAGGATAAACCATGCGTGATACGATAGTGATGCCACGCCGCAAAACGCGGCAGATTATGGTCGGCGATGTGCCAGTCGGTGGTGATGCTCCGATTGCCGTACAATCGATGACCAACACGTTAACCACCGATATTGATGCCACCGTAGCCCAAGTTCATTCCTTGGAAGAAGCGGGGGCAGATATTGTACGCATTTCGGTGCCAGATGCGGAATCTGCTGCGGCAATGCCTGAAATTTTAGCGCAGACAGACGTGCCGATTATCGCGGATATTCATTTCAGCTACAAAATGGCGTTATTATCATTGGATGCGGGTGTGCATGGTCTACGCTTAAATCCAGGTAATATTGGTAGCCAAGAGCGTGTGGAACGGGTGGTTAAAGCCGCACAGGAAAAAAATGTATCGATTCGTATCGGTGTGAATGCAGGTTCACTTGAAAAAGAGTTTAATGATAAGTATGGCGAACCATGTGCGGATGCTATGGTTGATTCGGCATTGCGGCATATTCGTATTCTTGAAGATATGAATTTTAACGACATTAAAATATCGCTCAAAGCCAGCAATATTCCGATGACTGTGATGGCGTATCGAAAATTAGCCGAAAAAGTTGATTATCCATTTCATTTGGGTATTACTGAGTCTGGTAGCTTGTTTGGTGGCACAGTCAAATCATCGGTGGGACTCGGTTTGATTTTAGCCGATGGCATCGGTGATACAGTGCGTGTATCGCTGGCTGCCGAACCAAAAGAAGAAATTAAAGTCGGCTTTGAAATCTTGAAAAGTCTTGGTTTAAGACATCGCGGTGTGAATTTGATTGCTTGCCCATCGTGCGCACGTCAAAAGTTTAACGTGATTGAAGTTGTACAAGAGCTAGAAGCACGTCTAGCGCACATTCAGGAGCCTTTGGATGTGGCGGTAATTGGTTGTGTGGTCAATGGCCCTGGTGAGGCGCAAGAAGTGCAGGTGGGTATCACGGGCGGTTACCCAACCCATACTTTTTACCATGATGGCGAGAAATTCGGGCGTGTGAAATCATCAAATATGATTGATTCTTTAGTGGAAGAAGTAGAAAAGCGCGCTGCTGTGATTCGTGCTGAAAAAGATCATGAAATTAAAGCGTGAATGAAAAGGGCAGTGAACCACCTCTCAATAACTGAGCGAGCGAGCTAATTTAGGGTCTGCTATCCTCCCCTGTCAAAGATACGACATATTTCCGCAAGTTTTTCTTTATTTCTCATGTACTCACAGCGTTTAATTGCCCAGTTGTCTGCCGATGCTTGTGACTTGGCATTGTAAGCTGTTCCATATACCCAAAAATCTTCATCGACATCTCGGCCGCTAACAGCAATAGCCTTGTAGTCACCTTTTTTATGAAACTCAAAAAATGCTGCCCACATATTTGTGGGTAAATCCAAAGCTTTGAGCTTTGTATCTTCGCTTATACTTGTATTACTGTTGCATGACATAGATATAGAAGCAGCCAGTATCAAAAATATAAATAACACAAATTTATTTTTCATTTCACCTCTCTAAAAGAGTTTGATCTACTTGTAACGTAAAGCCCATTTTTCGTAGATAACTCTCTGCAAGCATGCAATATAGGATAGCATGCGCAGTCTGGCATGATGCCTATAATGGCTTGATAGTAAAGGCTAAAATGACATTTTTAAGCCGCTTTATATAGAGCTTCCTCAGAAACTCGATATTTTTATTTTTCACCACAGAGATACAGAGAAAAACCAAGTGTGGCGGACTGCTTTCCCTGTCTAGCTGCGCCGTAACGTCAGCTATGAAAAGGAAAAGCGCAGTAACACGTGCCCTTTTCATAGCTGTAAGTGAAGGAAGCAAGCAGATTCCCAGGGTTCCCTTCTTTGGTTCTTTCTTGGGAACGCAAGAAAGAACAGCAATCTCCTGCAAGCTTTTACGCTCACATTCATGTAAAAACTTACACCAAACACTATTCAAATAATCATTTCTTGTTGGTATTTATAATTATTTTAGTTTCTGAGGAGAATCTATATAGAGGTTATCCTACCCTTTAAATGCTAAAATGCTGGAAGGTTATTAATAATAGCAGGAAATTATTTTTTCTCTCTTTAGGAAAGTGCTGATTAACTCTGGATGACAAGTTATGGGATTCAAAATCGCTAATACTAAGGTGAGAACTGTTAACGCTATTGATAAGATAGCCAATGTAGAAATTGGTGATGACGGACGCTTGATTGCCATGCATTGAGTTGATCAGTGTTTTCCTAAAGAAGTATCTCGAAAAATGATTATGCTGCATGGCTTGCGCGAAACGCATAAAAGCTTAAAGTGTGCATAGAAAGTGTTCATATTGGAGTTTTGCATGAAGACAAATGCCGTTGATTTACGACGTAACATGAAAGATATTATGCGAGCGGTAGATCGTCATGAGGCGGTGACGGTGTTTTATCATGGCAAGGAAAAGGCTGTGATTTTACCTATAGAGCATGCGGTGTGTGAGCCTGTTGTTGAGCATGCCTTTTTTGGTATGCATGGCGATGTGGATGAATCTGTTGAGCAGGTGATGGAAGGGTTGCGTGACGGTCGTTATTGATGGTGTTTGATACAGATGTGCTTATTTTTGTGCAAGGAGGTCATGTAAAAGCCGCGCAATGGGTAGAAAATGCAAAACAGCGGTATATTTCTACGCAGACTTATATGGAGTTATTGCAAGGTGCTAAAAATAAAAGGCAGCATCAGGTGATTCAGAGGTTTCTTAAAGATTATGCGTTTACGGTATTGCCTTTGACTGAAAATATTGGTCATCGTGCTTCTGTATATGTGGAGGAGTATGCGCTTTCACATGCCATGCGAGCAGGTGATGCGCTTGTGGCTGCAACGGCTGTAGAAAATCATCTAGGCTTGGCTTCTGCCAATGAGAAACACTTTTCGGTGATTCAAGAATTAGACTTGCATGTGTTCACTCCAGTTGAATAAGATAAATGAATAGAGAAGGATAAGATGGCTAAGAAATTACAAAGTATTCGTGGAATTCATGATGGTTTGCCATCAGAAGTTTCCAAATGGCGAAAAATTGAAGATGTGGCGCGGCAGGTGTTTGCTACGCATGCGGTATCAGAAGTGCGCTTGCCAATTTTAGAACCGACGGAGCTTTTTATCCGTTCGGTGGGTGAAGAGACCGATATAGTCTCCAAAGAGATGTATGCTTTTGAAGATCAGGGCGGTGACAATATTTGCTTGCGTCCAGAAGGCACGGCAGGAGCGGTTCGGGCTTACTTGCAAGCAGGTTTAACGCGAGCAGGTGCACAGCGTTGGTTTTATATGGGGCCGATGTTTCGTAGGGAGCGCCCGCAAAAGGGGCGTTTGCGTCAATTCCAACAAATTGGTGTGGAATGGTTCGGTGTTGCAGGCCCTGTAGCGGATGCTGAGATGCTAGCGATGGCACAGCGTTTTTTGGATACTTTGGGTATCGAGAAAGTTCGTTTGGAAATCAATTCCTTGGGCTGTTCTGCATGCCGCCCCGCCTATCGTGACACATTAATTGCTTATTTGAATGCACGTGCAGAATCACTGTGTGACACATGCAATGATCGCATTGAAAAAAACCCTATGCGTGTATTGGATTGCAAAAATGATACATGCCAAGCGCAATTAATTGATGCGCCAGAAATGGTGGCGCATGTATGTGGTGATTGCGATATGCATTTTTCAGGTTTGAAAGCAGGCTTGGATGCGCTGGCTGTGCGCTATGACGTGAATCCACGCATTGTACGCGGTTTGGATTATTATAACCGCACGGCCTTTGAATTTGTCACCGATCAACTTGGCGCACAAGGCACTGTTTTGGCAGGCGGTCGTTATGATGGTTTGGTTGAATCACTCGGTGGCCCTGCAACCACAGCGGTTGGATTTGCGGCAGGTATGGAGCGTTTGGCAATGTTGATGCCTGACATGGATACGCATGTAGTGGATGTGGTTGTGGTTTCTCTGGGTGATGACGCATTGCCGTACTCCTTGCAGGTTGCCAAACAATTACGTGAGCAGGGTATTGCTGTGGTGCATGCAGGTGGTGGCGCAGCCAAACGTCAGTTTAAACTTGCAGACCGTGAAGGCGCGCGTTTTGTTGCAGTGGTGGGTGATGATGAAATGCAACAGAGCCTTGTTGCATTCAAGAATTTGGCAACAGGTGAGCAGAAGACTTGTACACTTGAGCAGGCAATAGATTCACTTAAATGTTAAATTAACTTCTCATAAAACACCATTTTAGGGGGCCTTTAAGAAAGTTAATTGCTAAAATATCGCTATTTTTATTCATTTCATGAAAAATAAGTATATTTTGCAATAATCTATAAGGGATCGGAGGGGCGCTGTGGCACATATTCAATTGTTTCAACCCAGTTTAATCAAGCGTCGCCTTGGCGAATTCGCAGCGATTCCTGAACAACACCTAGGCATGTTAAAACGCTGGCAAGAAGGCTTTGAATCGGGGCGACTGCATAAAATCAAAGAAGTCTCTCTACATGGCGAATTTCTAACCGATATTTTCGGGCATATTCTTGGTTATGATGGTGTTACATCAGCAGATGATGGCATTTGGAATTGCCAAGCCGAAATTCATATTGCTGGCGCTGGCCAAGCCGATGCAGGACTTGGCTTTATTTCCGAGCATAAGCAACGCCTTGTTGCCCCGCTTGAATTAAAGGGAGCCATGACAAGTTTGGATCATACCATGTCTCGCGGTTATACGCCTGTGCAACAAGCATGGCGTTATGCCAATGCTGTTGTGGGCTGTCGTTGGGTATTGGTTTCCAATTATAAAGAGCTTCGCCTTTATGCAACCAGCCGCACGCCATCGGAATATGAATCCTTTGAAATCAGCAAACTCACCGAACCAGCCGAATACTGGCGTTTGCAGCTTTTACTCAGCAAAGCCAATTTCCTTGCTGGTAATATCGAAGAAGACATGCCCAGCACCACCGATAGATTACTGGAAGAATCGGGTGCGGCTGAAAAAGCGATTACCAAACGTTTGTATCATGATTATCGCAGTATTCGCAGTGATTTATTCGCGCAGTTATGTGCTGGTAATGCTGAAGTTGATGATGTGGTTCTCATTTCTGCCGCACAAAAGATTCTCGACCGCGTATTGTTTATCGCCTTTGCCGAAGATGTGGGTTTGTTGCCACATAATATTTTGCTTAAAGCTTTTGAGAGCAGTAATGCGTTTAATCCTGCCCCGATTTGGCACAATTTTCAGGGCTTGTTTCAAGCTGTGGATAAAGGCAATGCCGTGCTCAATATCCCTGCTTACAATGGCGGGCTATTCGCGCCCGATGCTTTGCTGGATGGTTTGAGTCTTCCTGCTAGTGCATGCGAACATTTCAAGGCTTTGGCGGCGTATGATTTTGCTTCGGAAGTATCGGTGACTGTGCTCGGGCATATTTTTGAGCAATCCATCACCGATTTGGAAGAAATGAAGAGTAAGAAAGGGGACAGTTTACTTTCTTCCGTAGGAAAAAGTGAAACTGTCCCCTTTTTACCAGGCAAGCGCAAAACCGATGGCGTGTTTTATACCCCCGATGCCATCACCCGCTTTATCGTGGATGAAACCATTGGCGGTTATCTCAAGCAACAGTTCGATGCGCTCAAAGCCAAACAAACAGGGCGCAGCAGCAAAAAGCGAGATATTGCCTTTTGGGAAACGTATCGGGATGAGATTCTGAAGAACTTAAAAGTCTGCGACCCAGCTTGTGGCTCGGGTGCATTTTTGGTGGCGGCATTTGATTATCTTCATGCAGAATACCGCAGGGTATCCGATGCCTTGTATGATTTAACGGGTGGTTACTCTGTATTCGACTTGAATAAAACCATTCTCACCCAAAATATTTATGGCGTGGACATCAACCCCGAATCCATTGAAATCAGCAAACTCTCGCTTTGGCTGAAAACCGCTGAACAAGGCAAACCTTTAACCAGCCTTGATGCCAATATCCAGCAGGGTAATAGCTTGTTGGATGATGCATTTGATTGGCAAGCAGCGTTTCCAGACGTGTTTGTCGAGGGAGGCTTTGATATTATCTTGGGCAATCCGCCTTATGTTCGCCAAGAATTGATTAAACATTATAAAGCTGATTTGGAAGCGAATTATAGCGTGTATCATGGCGTGGCAGATCTTTATGCTTATTTCTTTGAGCGCGGTATCAAGCTGCTTAAAGATAATGGTCGCTTGGGTTATATCTCATCATCCACCTTCTTTAAAACCGCATCGGGCAAACCCTTGCGCCATTTTCTTAATCAACATGTAGCGTTGGAAACCATTGTCGATTTTGGTGATATGCAGGTGTTTGAAGGGGCAACGACTTACCCTGCGATTTTGATTATGCAGAAGATTGAAATGGATTCCCGCCTTCCCCCAGAGGATAATATCCTGCTTTGCAATTCACCTAATCGCGGGAATGGCGAATCTATGATACTGCGTCATTCCCATAAAAATGAAAACCCCAAAAGTACCACCACCCCCGTCATTCCCGCGAAGGCGGGAATCCRCAATGACATCGCCTTTATTGATGCCCTCAAAGTAAATGATAACCCAACTTTAGCCGATGTGCTTACCGCCACGCGAAACATGACATCCCAAAGCAGCCTAAGCGATGATGGCTGGCGGCTGGAAGATAAAAATATTGCCAAATTGCGCACCAAATTGATGAACACAGGCAAATCACTCAAAGAAACCTGTGGTTCACCGTTATATGGGATTAAAACAGGGTTTAATGAAGCCTTTGTCATTGACAGGCAGACCAAAGATAAACTGATTGCCCAAGATGCCAAAAGCACAATTTTACTTAAACCAATGCTATTTGGCAGAGATTTAAAAACATGGTGTGTTGGGGATAGAGGTTTATGGCTAATTCGTATCGCCAAAGGTTGGACTAGAGAGCAATCAGGCTTTGATAATGAAGTAGAAGCATGGGCTTGGCTGCAACAGCACTACCCTGCCATCAGCCAATGGCTTGAACCTTTTAATGAAAGAGCGAATAAACGAGGGGATAAAGGCGAGTTTTGGTGGGAGCTTAGAGCCTGCTCATATTACGCTTCATTTGAAAGTGAAAAAGTTTTTTATCCAGATATTTCGGCAAAGCCTAATTTTTCCTTAGATAAAACTGGATATTATTGTGAAACAACCTGCTATTTTGTAGCAACAGGAAGCCGCTTTATCTTAGGTGTTCTTAATAGCACTCCACTGTGGTTCTTATTTAAAGGTATTGCCCCTGCTGTTCGTGGTGGTTTTTATAGGTTTAAGAGTCAATATGTTGAAACATTACCCATTCCCAAAGCAAGCAAAGATGAGCAACAAGCCATTGCTGATATAGCTGCAGAGATTCAAGGTTTGGCAGAAGCTCGTTTTAAGCTGGCGGCTGGTTTCAGGCATCGCATGGCTTGCGATTTGGGTGGTGTGCCTGATGCCAAGCTGAATAAAAAGCTACAAAGCTGGTTTGAACTGGATGCCGTCAATTTCCGCAAAGAAATCAAAAAATCTTTTAAGACTGATATTCCTTTGGCAGAGCGCAGCGATTGGGAAGCTTATTTGCAGACCGAAAGCCAAAAAGTCGCCAATTTCACACAATCCATCCAACAACAAGAAGCCAAGCTTAACCAGCTTGTCTATGCCCTATTTAAATTAACCGATAAAGATATTGCCTTATTGGAGCAAAGTTTAGATGGCTAAAAGCCTTGTTAGCTTGATGCAGGTATATGCAGAGGCACTCACCAAGCTTGCTGATAAACAGGGTAAATCTATTCTTGAGCAAATGGCGCGTATTGCCATTGCCAGTAAATATCATCACTTATATATACACCCGTTTGAGCAGTCAATTTTACCCCAAGAACTTCACTTGCCTCAAGCGGAGTATATATTGGATAAGTTTTGTGCGCGTTTTAGTGCATCCCTTAGTCTCGCCAAGTATAAGTGTCGCAATATTTGCAACGCACACCTTGATGTTCACTTTGATTTTGCCAACTTAACCAAACAAGGCGACCAACAACCCCTGCCTTGCTATATCACCATGCACTTGGATGAAATTACCCAACGCACTGAATATACTTTTTGGGTTAGTGTTGAAACCCTTCCGCATGATATTTATTTCACAGAAAGCATTTCGTTGCAATTAAGTGAACAAGATATTGTGGAATCACAACATACCATACAACCTTGGTATACCGACTTGCCCAGCTTTGAAGTGCGTAGCCAAGCATTCAAAGACCTGCTTTTACCTGACTTGCCTATCCCTGAGCCCATAGACCCCAAGCAACCCCTACGCTTTATCTGCGCATGTTGTGGATTTCCCACCCAGCTTAGTATTGACGATTATAAGTGTTGCGATTTATGTGACTGGGTGGAGGACAAAATGGGTTATAATATTACCGCTGAACTTTTCTTTGCACGCAAGCAGTTTGAATTATTGGGCTTCATTACATGGAGCTTTCCTGAACCCGAACAAAGCATTGAGCCTCATATCATGGAAGCCAACCACAAGCTGGTGCTTGCCTACTTGGCATTGTTGACAGTGGATAAGCAGCACCCTGATTTTGACAAGCTTTGGCAGACCATTGTCAGATGCGAACATGCTATTGGACAATAAGGGTATAAACTTCTATTTTTTTCAAGGTGGTATCTATGAGTATTCACAACACACAACCCTACTTGCAAGCCTTATATTCGCTACAAAAGTCGATTAAAGATACGTTGTTGATAGAAGAGCCGTCAGCCTTATGCGAGCAGTATGCCCGTGCCGAAGATATGATCGGTGATATTGAAAACGTCTGTAAAACAATGGTTTATCATGTGCAAAGCTTTGGAGATAGTTTAAGTATGGATGCCTTTGAAGGTGTATGTGAAGCTGGTATGGGCTTGGTGACATTGCATCAACAAATTGCGGATATACATGGAAATATTGAAATACAACAGGCTTTGCGCAACCTCATTGCAAGGTTACTCAAGCAATTATTGGCTTGGCTGGATAAGCTGCAGCAAGCTTTGGAACATCCAGAAAATCATCAAAACACCAATACTGAAATTTTCTTGGAGCTTTCTGCTGAGGAAGAAGTGAGAGTTTTAGAAAAACTGCTTGAGCCAGCATCGAAACGTCGGCCAACGGGGTTGTTGTTGGGCGCTGCGCTTGGTTTGGGATTTCTGTTGGGTGATGGTGAATAAGCTCAATGTAATCGAGAAAGTGCTGTTAGGCGTTTTATTGGAAAGGTTGAGGTTTATCTGTCATTCCCGTGAAGACGGGAGTCCACGTATTCAGGGGGATGAACTTTTTCATGCTGTAATGGATATGAAACTTGAAACCGCCCTACTTCAAAAAGGGCAGTTAAACATCTCTATGTCGCAATGCAATGCCCATGCCATAAACCCACACACCTATAGCAAAAGCAACAGGGCCAACGGCAATCAGCGAAATGCAGACAGCAGTCACTGGGTCAATAGGCCAGAGTATGTATGCGGAAAGACTTATTGCAGGAATAGCGAATAACCAAGCATGTCTATAAAAATAAAAAAGTTTACGTAGTCGCATAGAAGATATTTTAAGTGAAACAGCTTGATTTGTCCATCATGATGGGTGCAAGCTTGAGCCTTTTTCAATACATGGCTTCATTCACAAAAAAAACATAGCCGTTGCACAAATTCAGCCACAGCATGCTATTGAATACTACTCTTTTAGGCTTAACAAATTTTGCTCAGTGGTGGTCGGTTTTTTTGCTAAATTTCATCGCCAGCGCGAATTTGAGCATGTTGAATTTTAGCCAAAACATCACGGGCTGCATCTTCATCCGCAAGGGCTGCGCGTTCTTTTAGCATGTTTTCAGTTTCTAAGGCGGAAAGCTTTTCGGCAATAGCGGAGACAAAAAGCTGGTTCATGGAGGCGTGCTCACGCTTGGCGCTTTTGCGAGCCATATCGAGTAGCGAATCAGGTAATCTTAATGCATATTGACTCATATTTTATTCTCCTTTAAGTATTGATAATATTTGGATGGCATGATGATTGGCATATCAAATTTCGTTGCAGCAGGTAAAAAATCATTGTGATTGAATGTGACAATCGCATCTGCTCCTGCATTGACTGCCAACTCAAGAACCATCTCATCCTGATCATCTTTCAGTTGCGGTCGCCATAAATAATGAAGCTTCTTGGGCTGACCTCTTGCACATAGCATATTTAAAATCGTATCCATATCGCTTGTCTTTAAAGATGCTGCCAATAATGTTTCAGGGCGTTTGAGTACAGCCTCATATTCCAGTAGTAAGGGTACAGATAGTGCAAACTCAACGCGATTGTTGATGATAGCATTAAGAATTTGAAATGATGCACCATCTCTTGATCGCAAAGCGGCAACAATGACATTGGTATCCAATACAATTAGCATATTGCATATGATATGATTATTTTCATAATCAGTCAAAAGGAAAAAAGGGTCGGGAGGTTTGATATGAGGAAGTGTTTAGGCTGTTGAAAACATCGAATACTGGAAAGAAAGCCTGTCTTGGTTAGTCTGCATCGCTATGGATAAATCACTTGAGCATATGAACCTTGATGACTTACGCGCCGCCATTGATGCAGTGGATGATGAGGTTCTAAGCCTGATTCACAAACGTGCGGCTTTGGCTTCGGCAGTGGGTGAGCGCAAGGTCTCGCAAGCTGGTGCGCCGTTTTATGTGCCAAGCCGTGAGGCGAGTATTATTCGCCGTTTACTGCAGCGTAATGGTGAAGTGGCGGCGGCATCGCATGCTGCAAGGATTCCCGATGAAGCGATTCATGGTATTTACCGAGGCATTATTGGTGCATGTTTGGCTTTGGAACATCCGATGACCATTGCTTATTTGGGCCCTGAAGGGACATTCTCTCATACAGCAGCGCAGCGTCAGTTTGGTGAGACGGCGGTGTATATGCCTTGTCCGAATTTGGCGCAGGTATTTGAAGAAGTGGAAGCAGGGCGCGCAACCTATGGTGTTGTGCCTGTGGAAAATGCCTTTGAAGGCGCTGTGAATGATACGCATGATAAATTTGCTGATTTTGATATGGACTTRTYKATTTGTGCRGARATTCARCTTTCGATTCAYCATCARCTRTTGAGYTYRTGTGARAAKTTATCSGATATTGARGWMGTKTAYTCRCATCCRCARSCWYTRGGTCARTGYAAAGMTTGGWTGGCAKCGCAYATRCCGMAWGCMCRKYTKTGTGAAGTGGMATCAACMGSYAAGGGCGSKGAAATYGTTAARMANGGAYRKGGYRWRASCNSKCMRTGCTGCGNNANTYGCTTCGATGGYGATGGCKGAGAATAAAGCCTTGCCCGTGCTAGCTGCCAACATCGAAGATCACCATCATAATACCACGCGCTTTTTTGTGATTGGTCAGCATGATTCACCTGCATCGGGCGAAGATAAGACAGGCTTGGTGATTGCCGTGAAAGATGTGCCAGGTGCATTGTATGGTTTGGTCAAACCGTTTGCCGAACGTGATATGGGTTTAACGCGTATCGAATCGCGCCCATCGAAGAAAAAACTTTGGGAATATGTGTTTTTTATGGATGTGCAGGGGCATAGGGATGATCAAAACATGTCCGATGCCATTGCTGATGTAGAGGCAATGGGCGCGATGGTGAAGGTGCTTGGCTCGTATCCCGTATCAAGGAAATTATAACGTGGCAGAGATTGAACAGACAGAGGTTGATTGGCTGGGCAGGGCTGTTGCGCAAACGCAGGGTCTATACCCTTATATTCCAGGCAAACCTGTGGAACAATTATTGCGTGAAAAAGGTTTGTCGTATGCCGTAAAACTGGCATCGAATGAGAATGCTTATGGGCCTAGCCCGAAAGCTATGCTTGCGATGCAACAAGCTGTGTCTGAGGTGCATCGTTATCCCGATGGTGATTGCACGGAGCTTAAATCTGCTTTGGCAGCGCGCCATGACGTGCAAGCAAATCAAGTGCTCATTGGTAATGGCTCGAATGAAGTGTTGGAGTTGTTGATTCGTTGTTTCGCAGGGGCTGGTGATGAAGTGGTGTACAGCCAGTGCGGATTTATTGTTTATGCTTTGGCAACACAAGCGGCAGGAGCAATACAAGCTGCTGTGCCAGACACCGCTGATTTGGGGCACGATTTGCAAGCCATGGCAGCGGCTGTGAATGCTAAGACCAAGGTGGTTTGCATTGCCAACCCGAACAACCCTACAGGAACACTGTTGAGCAATGATGCACTACAAGCATTTCTGGATGTTTTGCCACGTCAAACAGTGGTGATTCTGGATGAAGCCTACGATGAGTTTGTGGCAGATATAAAGGCGGATAGTTTGCAAACGCTCAAACATCCAGGCTTGGTGGTGAGCCGCACATTTTCCAAAGCTTATGGTTTGGCGGGTTGCCGTGTGGGTTATGCCATTGCCGATGCGCGTTTATTGGCTGTTGTGAATCGTTTTCGTGAGCCTTTTAATGTCAATAACTTTGCACAAGTTGCCGCATTGGCAGCACTTGATGATGGCGATTGGGTGATGGATAAGGTGGCAAAGGTTAAAGCTGAGCGTGCGCGCTTGGAGATTGCTTTTGATGATTTGGGTGTGCTGGGTGGAAAATCCTATGCCAATTTTGTACTGCTCAAGCATGCAAAAGCAGGCGGAATTCTAAATAAACTCGAAGATAAGGGTATTATTCCGCGCCCTTTGGCGGGTTATGGGCTGAATGATTACTTGCGGATTTCAGTCGGCACAGCCGAGGAAAATGACAAACTTTTGAACGGCTTGAATGCGGTATTGAAGCAGGTGGAAGTATGAGTTTACATATCAAACATCTTGTGGTGATTGGTATAGGGCTGATAGGCGGCTCTGTAGCATTGGCATTGCGCCGTGCAGGTTGTGTTGGGCGCATTACAGGTGTGGGTCGCAGTGTTGAAAACCTTGAAGAAGCGGTGCGTCTCGGTGTGATTGATGATTTTAGCCATGATATTGCGACAGCCGTTGCTGATGCCGATATGGTGTTGTTGGCTGTGCCTGTAGCGGCGTGTGATCAGGTGTTTGCCGCGCTGGCGAAATCTTTACCTGATAAAGCAGTGGTTACAGATGCGGGCAGCACCAAACAGTCGGTGATGGCATCGGCAGAGAAATATTTGCGTGATGCATCACGTTTTGTGCCAGCCCACCCGATTGCGGGCACCGAATATTCAGGCGCAGCAGCAGCATTTGCGGAGTTGTTTGACGATAAAAAATGTATTTTAACACCCAATGAGAAGACGGATGTCAAGGCTTTGGCACGGGTGCAAAGCATGTGGGAAGCGGTGGGTTCGCGCGTGAAAATTATGTCGGCGGCTGAACATGATGATGTCTTGGCAGCGGTGAGTCATTTGCCGCATTTGGCAGCATTTGCGATTGTGAATGCCGTGGGTAAAGGTGATGCGGCGTTTCGTTTTGCAGCAGGCGGCTTTCGAGATTTTACACGCATTGCTTCATCATCACCTGAAATGTGGCGAGATATTGCTTTATGCAATCAAAGTGCAATTGTGGATAAGATTGATGCCTTGCAAGAAGAATTGAGTGCTTTGCGCGATGCCTTAAAAGCACATGATGGTGACGCATTGTTGGATAAATTCACATCGGCAAAACAGGCGCGGGACATTTGGATGTCCAAATATGGAGATAAGTTATGAATGTGGGCGGAACATTGATTGCAGGCCCTGCAAAAACAGGTTTAAGTGGCAAAGTAAGTGTGCCTGGAGATAAATCCATGTCACATCGTGCGGTTATGCTGGCGGCATTGGCTGATGGAACAACCGAAATCCATGGTTTTTTGCCAGGTGAGGATTGTTTGGCAACAGCAGAGATGTTTGTGCAGATGGGCGTGTCGATTGATTGGTTGAATAATGAGAAGACCTCTCTGCGCGTGCATGGTGTGGGATTGCATGGTTTGAAAAAACCTTCGAATACCCTTGATGCAGGCAATTCGGGTACGTGTGTACGTTTGATGATGGGTGTGTTTGCGGGTCAAGATTTTGATGTGACCGTGACAGGCGATGCATCTTTGCAAGTGCGCCCAATGCAACGTGTCGCTGACCCTGTTCGCAATATGGGAGCAGTGGTGGAAGGCGAGGGTGATTTGTTGCCACTCACGATTCAGGGCGGAAAACTAAAAGCTATTCAGCATGTTTCAAAGGTTGCCAGTGCGCAGGTAAAATCCTGTGTGTTATTGGCAGCATTGTATGCCGAAGGCGAAACGACGGTATCCGAGCCGCGTCCAACGCGCGATCATACTGAGCGCATGCTGCCGCTGTTTGGGCAGCCTGTAAGCGTGGATGATGATGGTCTTATTCGTTTAAACCCAACAGGCAAGTTGACTGCGCCGAGTGAGCCTGTATACATTCCAGCCGACCCATCTTCTGCAACATTCTTTGCTGTCGCGGCATCGTTGGTGAAAGATTCGGATATTACACTTGAGCGCATTGGTATGAATCCGTTGCGTAATGGCTGGAAACGTATTTTATCGGGTATGAATGGGGATATGAGCTTGCAGAATGAAGCCTTGGTGGGTGAAGAGTCTGTGGCAGATATTCATGTGGTGTATCGAGGTTTAAACGGTGTAAAGGTAAACCCTGCGGATGTGCCCGATGCCATTGATGAATTCCCTGTATTATTTGCAGCGGCAAGTCTTGCGCAAGGTGAATTTGTATTGTCTGAAGCAGAAGAGTTGCGAGTGAAAGAGTCAGATCGCATTGCGGTCATGGCGGAAGCTTTGCAGTTGGCAGGTGCGAACATTGCAGAGAAGCCCGATGGCGCAGTCATTGTGGGCGGTTTGTTGCAAGGCAACTGCACAGTCGATGCGCGTGGTGATCATCGTATTGCCATGGCGATGGCTGTGGCGGCGCAATGTGCAGAATCTGAAATGACCATTGAAAATGCAGCCGCGATTGCGACATCCTTTCCTGATTTTGTACCCTTGGCACAATCGCTGGGCATGAACGTGCGCTGGAGTGAAAAATAGTGGTGGCTTTGTATTGGGAACCTATTGCTGGTTTGCAGATTGCCGTGGATGGCCCTTCGGGCTCGGGTAAAGGCACGGTGGCAAAGCGTGTGGGTGAAGAGTTGGGTTTGCCTGTATTGGACACAGGTTTGTTGTATCGTTTTGCAGGTTGGCAAGCTGCCGAGGCAGATGTGGATTTAGTGGATGAGTCGGCTGTATTGCAGACCTTGAATGATGTATTACCAAAGATGCAGTGGCGTGCAGAAGGTATCTTTTTTGAAAGCAATGATTGCACTTCCTTGCTACGTGGTGAGGATGTCGGGGGCTTGGCATCGCAGGTGGCACATTTTCCCAAAGTGCGGACATTGCTGCTTGATGTGCAACGCGATATTGCCGTATCTGGTTGTGTGATGGATGGTCGTGATATTGGCACGGTGGTATTGCCAGATGCGCAGGCGAAGTTTTTTTTAACGGCCAGTCAGCGTGAGCGAGCAAGGCGACGTTGGGCACAGTTGCATGTGAAGGATAAAGAATTATCCATTGAGCAGGTGGCGGATGAATTGATGGAGCGTGATAAGCGTGATGCAGAGCGTGATTGTGCACCGCTTGAACGAGCCAAAGGAGCGATCCAAGTTGATTCCACAATCATGCGTGTGGATGAAGTTGTTGATCGGGTTTTGGCTGTTTTGGAACGACGTGATTTGATTCATGCAATTTGAGTTTTAAGAGTTTTGTAGATTTTATTTCATAGGTGGAAACAAGAGTCATGGTAGAAGAACAGGTTTTAAAACAGGACGCAGAGAAAGTTGTAGAACAGGCTGTAGAGCAAGTTGTAGAGCAAGCGATTCCAGAGGAAGAAAACTTTAAAGCAATGTTTGAGGCTTCTTTGAAAGAAGAGCATAGCCTGAAAAAAGGCGAAAGTATTCGTGGTATTGTTGTCGCGGTTAATAGTGAAAATGTCATTATGGATGTTGGCACCAAGAATGAAGGCTCTATTGCGGTCACTGAGTTCGCGTCATTAAACATGGATGTACCCACAGTTGGCGCTGAAATTGAGGCTATCGTTGTATCTGCGGGAGGCTCTGTACGCTTATCTGTTTTGGAAGGCAAACGCCGCGAATTATGGGCAATGGTTGATGCTGCTGTGGCAGAGAGTAAGACTGTGGAGGCAACCGTTACTTCTGAAGTGAAGGGTGGTTTTCGTGTAGATTTGGGTGGTTTGCAAGCCTTTATGCCGCGCTCGGAAGTAGATACGCATGCAGGTATGGGAGCAGAGCAGTTGTTGGGTAATCGTTATGAGGTAGCGATTTTGGAAGCAACCCATTACCCCGCCAATATTGTTGTTTCTCGCAAACAACCTTTGGCTGCTGTTGCCGCAGAAAAGCAGGCAGCATTTTTTGAAACGGTGAAACTGGGTGATAAAGTCACTGGTGAAGTAAAACGTTTGGCAGATTTTGGTGCTTTTGTTGATTTGGGTGGTGTGGATGCTTTGTTGCACGTGTCGGATATGGCATGGCGACGTATTAACCATCCATCGGAAATGCTGAGTATTGGTCAGACAGTGACGGCGGAAGTTGTAAAATTGAATGCGGAAACGGGTAAGATTTCTATTTCCAAAAAGAATCTACAGCAAGACCCTTGGGAACATGTTGCCAACACCTATGAAACGGGTATGCGTTTAACAGGCACTGTGCGTAAATTATTGGATTTTGGTGCGGTGGTAGAATTAGAAGCGGGTGTTGAAGGTTTGATTCATCGCTCTGAAATGAGTTGGACACGTCAGGATGTGAAGCCTACAGAAGTATTGGCGGAAGGTGATGTGGTTGATGTTGCAGTATTGGAAGTTGATACAGAGCAGCGACGTATCCGTTTGAGTTTGAAGGAAGTTGCAGAAAACCCATGGCAAGCATGGATGTCTGAGCATTCAGAAGGCTCAAAAGTAACGGGCAAGATTCGCAACATTACAGATTTTGGTTTCTTTGTTGGTTTGGCGGATGGTCTGGATGGTTTGGTGCATATTGGCAACCTATCGTGGACTGAAAGCGGCGAAGATGTGATGAAAACATTCAGTAAAGGTCAGGATGTTGAGTGTGTTGTATTGGGTGTGGATGTTGCCAAGCAACGTATTGGTTTGGGTATCAAGCAGTTATCAGATGATCCATTTGAAATCTTTATTGCAGGTGTAAAACGTGGTGCAGCAGTGAAAGGTAAGGTCGTTGAGCTTGGCACTGGGGCGGTGTGGGTTGAATTGGCAGAGCATGTTCGAGCACGCTTGGCATTGCGTGAAGTGCCAAGAGAYTTGCCWGCWTTRAAAGAAGGTGATGAAGTTGAAGCCAAGGTRATTGATGTGAATCGCAARCGYCGWCAGGTTGATTTGTCTGTTCGTCAGTTCTTAAATGATGAAGAGCGTGAGGCGGTGCGTCAGTACAGCCAATCCATTAGCACTGAAGAGGCTCCATCTGCATTGGCATTGGAATTACAACGTAAATTGTTGGGTAAAGGCTAATCATCACTTGCTCAATAGGCATTGGATGAGCTAAAGTAAGTGTAACTATTCAGCGCACCACTGATTTGTCCGATAACTGCGGCACAAAATGCTCATTTGCAGTAGCAAACTCCGCGTTTGTTTCTTGTTTTCGAACAATTCAGCAGTAAGCTGAATAGTTACAAGGAAGTTACCATAATGCGAGCATTGTCTTTTTTAAGATACTTTGCTGGGCGGCATAGTTATTCAAGCTTAAGTATGGGAGGTAAGTATGACCAAATCTGAATTGGTGGACATTGTTGCGGAATCGCATGGTCAGATTACACGGCGCGAGGCCGAAGTCGTGGTCAATGAGGTGATTGAGGCTATTTCTGGTGCTTTGAGTGCGGGAGATCGTGTGGAATTACGTGGTTTTGGAAGCTTTACTGTGAAAAAACGTGCGCCACGTGTGGGGCGTAATCCTAAAACAGGTGAGTCTGTTCAGGTTCCAGCTAAGGTGGTTCCGCATTTCAAACCTGGCAAAGAGCTACGTGAACGGGTTGATGCCGCGAGTTAAAGCTATTACCACAATGTCTGTACTTAGTTCGGGGCGGAAACATTGGCTTAATATTGCCGTTATAGCTTTATTAACGGCATTTTTCATAACCTTTGCATTGTCGAATTTGACGTTGATTGATATAGGTTTGTTGGGTGTGAAAAGCCAAAATATACCGTTATATGTACCCGTTTTTATTGCTTTTTTACTGGGATTTTCAGGCGGCATGCTGTCGCTAAGTTTTTCTCGTAGAAAACATAAACAAGAAATTTCACAGTTGCGTGAAGAAAATAATCTATTGCACCAAGAAGTTGAAAACCTTCGCAATATACCTTTGCAGGATGATGTTTAATATCCCTTTCGACCTTCAGTTGGGTATACGATGACTGCGGCATTGCTGGTTTTATTGGTGGCAGGCTTGTTGGTTGCTTGGGTATTGTTTTGGCGACAATGGCAGCAAGATGAGGAGCCACCAAGCATTGAGCATGATGAGCGTATTTCGCCATTATTACGTGGCATTAATTACTTATTAACCGATGAGCCAGACCGTGCATTACAAGAAATGGTGCAGGTGGCGAAACTTCGTTCGGAAGCTGCGGATGTGTACATGGCTTTGGGTGAAATGTTTCGTTCACACGGTGAAATTGGCAGGGCAGTGCGCATTCATCAAAATATTTTAGCGCGTCCAGATGTATCTTCTGAGCTTTATTTGCAGGCACACTTTGCTTTAGCAAAAGATTTTCAAACGGGTGGTTTATTGGATCGCTCTTTGCGCCATTATCAAAAGGTGTTGGATGTGCGCTCTGATCATTTGGATGCTTTAACAGCATCGTTACGTATACGGGAACAGAGCAGTGAATGGCTGAAAGCTGAAGCGCTATTATCACGCATTGAGCGCTTGCAAGGTGATGAGGATGGTCTACACAGGGCATATTTGTGGGGGGCACTGGCACAAGATGCCATGCAGGCCGAGGCATATGATGTTGCGCATGAATATATAAATAATGCTTTGAATTTGGCCAAGAATTGCGGGCATGCTTATATACTATTGGTGCGCTTGGCACTTAAAAAAAATGATGCGGAAAAGCTTCAGCACGCACTATCTACGATGCAGCATGAAGCGCCCGATTATTTGCATTTATTGATGCCCGTTTTATTGAAAAACAATGTTTGTACGGATGAATTGATGCTTTATTGCCAAGAAAAAAACGATCATGAGTTGGCTTTGGCTTGGATGGAGGAGATAGCGACGCATGATGTGTCAGCGGCTGTTTCTTTGCGGGAAAAATTGGCGTTTACGCCATCGGGTTTGCGAGAGTCTCTTCGTTTGGCGGCGATGGGGATGAATAGCGATCAGGGTTTTGTGAAAGAGGCAAAAAAATGGCGCTTAAGCATGAAACATTATGGTTGTAGGCAGTGTGGTGTGCAGATTGTGGATATGCGTTGGCAGTGCCCACAGTGTCACCAGTGGGGAAGCATGGCGGCTATCACTGAAGATGATAATTAATAGAACAGGTGGTTTAGCGTATGAGTGAAGGGGATATGAGGCAGCGTTTGATGGTGGCATTGGATATGCCMGATGCARCACAAGCATTGCATATGCGMGATCAATTGGCARAGCATGTAGGCTGGTTYAAAGTKGGRTTGCGCCTRTTTGTGGCGGARGGYGCGCCTTTGGTGAGAGCAYTRTTAMAATCACATAARGTATTTTTAGATTTAAARTTTCATGATATYCCCAAYACAGTRGCGCAGGCKATTGARAGYGYAGGSGCTTTGGGTGTGCAGATGGTRAATGTGCATGCRGCTGGRGGATCWGAGATGCTAAAGCGAGCCGTAGAGGCTGCTGCGGCATTTCCTGATATGCAATTGATAGCTGTGACAGTCTTAACCAGTGATAATATGCCAGCAGAACAAGCCAAGCTTGTTGCCGTTGAACGCGCGCTATTGGCGCGTGATGCTGGTTTGCATGGCGTGGTATGCAGTGTGCATGAAGTTGCAAGCATTAAAGAAGCTTGCGGGGATGCATTTGTGACGGTTACCCCAGGCATTCGTTGGGGTGGGCAAAATGTTCAAGATCAAAAACGTGTGGCAGACCCCGCTTTAGCTGTACAGCAAGGCTCTGATTATTTGGTTATAGGAAGACCAATTATTCAAGCCGCGACACCTTCAGATGCCGCAGATGAGGCCGTGCATATGATGTGTAAGGCTTGATGTTATTGAGATGTTGAAATAACACCCTTGGTATATTGATGAGACATACCAAGGGCATTGATGTTTTTATTCAAGAAACGCCTAAAAAATACTTTTCTTTTTAAGAAAGAACTCCAGCTTCATATCGCCCAATTCGATAATAGCACTATCTTTAAGTGTTGTGGGCTGGCTTGTAATGCTTGTACCATTTACCTTGGCTTTGGATAGACCTGCCAAGTGTGTGATATGATAGCCTGTAGGGCGACGTGTGATCACAGCGGATTGTTTTCCAACTGTGAATCCCTTTGCCTTAATGCGACAAGAATCACCCTTGCCAAGGCTGGTTAATGATGATGTAAGATCAAAGCTTTTTCCTGCTTGTGAACCAGTAATGATTTGCACAGCAGCTAGCGGCATGGTTTCCGCTGTAGGTTTGCCCTTGTTTAGTAATGCTTCTTTTGCTTGTGGTGTAATGATCATGGTTTTATCCATGTCATCATCCTCTTCAGGCTCGTTTTGTGCTGCGATAGGTGAATCTTCAATCAGCACATACGTTAAGGTATGCTTACCAATGAGAATAGAATCACCGTGTTTTAGGATATGCTTGGTGATCTGTTTCTTATTCACCAGTGTGCCATTGGTGCTGCCGAGATCTTCAAGAATTACTTTACTGCCAATTTTTAGAACGCGGGCGTGATGTCCGCTAACTGCTAAATTGTCAATATGAATAGCATTTTCTGGTTTGCGCCCAATAGCGGTTTCTTCCGCTATCAGTGGGTACTCTGATATGATTGAATCTTTAAATCGAAGAATGAGTTTGCTGCTCATAGGTTTTTTCCCTCCATCATCATTGCCAATCCTTAATTACGTCGAAACAGACGCGATAGCAGCCCCTGTTTGCGATGAAATTGTTTCGATGTCTTTATAAGAATAACCGAAATATTATCTGGACCACCTGCATCATTGGCCAATTGAACCAGAGAAGTGGCTGAATTCTTAAGGTTTTTATAATTATCGATTAAGGTCAAGCGAATTGCCTCATCGGGAACAACATCTGTCAAACCATCGGAACACATTAAATAAAGATCACCGTCTTGTACAATGTCTTCGACAATATCTGGTTCGACACCTGGCTCAACACCCAAGGCGCGGGTGACTAGATTCTTTATTGCGGAGTTACGCGCATCATCTTCGGTTAACAGTCCACGGCGGACTTGCTCTTGAATCAGTGAATGATCTTCTGTGACATGCGATAAGTTATCACCACGTAAACGATACATGCGTGAATCACCGACGTGCGCAGCAGTCAGCCGATCAGCATAGAATACCGCCGCAACAATGGTGGTGCCCATACCTGCACACTCGCGTTTTTGTTGAGAGGCTTCAAAAATAGCGTTGTTGGCTGTTGAAATAACCTCTTGTGCAAGCATTGATTCGCCTGTAAACCCTGTGTCTGTATCAAGTTTAGCTTCGGGCATGCTTGGAAGGCGGGCTTGTAAACAGCGTGTTGTTACATCCACAGCCATAGCACTGGCAACTTCACCTGCATTATGCCCGCCCATGCCATCAGCAAGTACAGCAAAACCAAGGTCGGGTGTGGTGCCAACATAATCTTCATTGTGGTTACGTTTGATACCCACATCAGTAAGCGCATGCATTTCTAATCCGCTCATTATTTCTCTCCCTTTGCAGCCATCTCATGGAGGCATTGGATAATTTCTTTGATAACTGCAGCGCCATTGGGAATGCGCATTTCAGGATCTTTGGTTAACATGTGGTCAAGCAACTTGGCAATACGTTCGCTTATTTTGCTATTATGTTCACGAATGTCGGGGTGAGGCTCATTGGCAATTTGAAACATTAATGTTGCCATAGAATCGCCGCGAAAGGGGCGAACACCGCACAACATTTCATACATCATAACACCCAATGAAAATATATCTGAGCGCCCATCAACGTGTTTCCCTGATAACTGTTCAGGCGACATATAAGAGGGCGTGCCCAGCACCACACCTGTTTTTGTTTTACTCGATGCTGTGATACGGGCAATACCAAAATCGGTTACTTTGATGGTTTTATCCTTGAGTAACATAATATTGGCTGGTTTAATATCACGATGAACAACATTCTGTGATTGTGCATAATGCAAGGCTTCTGCAACCTTGCCGCAAATTTTCATGGTTGCAGAGGCCGGAAACAATTTGCCTTTTTTGGTGTAAGGGGAAAGATCTGCCCCATCCAAGAACTCCATGGCAATATAAGCCAAGTCGTGTTCATCGCCAGCATCAAAGATGGTAACAATATTGGGGTGATTTAGCATGCCTGCAGTCTCAGCTTCACGGAAAAAACGCGTTTTTACTTCTTCCATTTCATCAGGTTCAAATTCCTGCGCCAAGGCCATGGTTTTGATGGCAACCTCACGGTTAATCTTAGGATCTTTACCAAGGTACACCGTGCCCATAGCACCTTTACCAATTTCGCGAATAATTTCATAGCGCCCGAGTGTTGGTTTTGCACCACCAGTAATAAGCAAGTTGGAAACACCACCGGCTGTTGATGCACCAAAAATCATGGTATCACCCGCATTTTTCATGCGCTCCATGCGTACGCTTACATCYTTGTAAGATGGCTCATGTTCATGGATATACTCGTATATCGTGGATGCTTTGTTAAACTGACGTTTGCGCTCAAAGTCCAAAGCAAGGTTGTAAATACATTGTAGAATATCATTGTTAATAGGGCACTTACGAAACTTGTCAAAGGCCATGTCGAGCATGCCTTGGCTTTGAAAAGACAAGCCAAGCATTTTATTGGTCTCTGCTGAGTCCGAAGCACTTCGACCTTGAGTTTTCGCAGATAAAAAATGTTTGTTAATCAATATGAGTATATGACCCGTGATAAGCAGCATGGCCGCACTCATGGTTTGTAGCCATAGTGCAGAAGTGCTTAGGAGTAGGTAGCYGCTTGCCAATAAAGTGATAAGCAAAACGCCTGATATGATGGCGCTGATAGTCATGTTGGTGCGAGGGAGCAGTAGGATGAGGTAAATACCAATCAGTATGATAAGTGCGTATTCAACAAGTTCAGCCCATGATGGCCGGCTATAAACGGATTCATCCAAGATGCTTTGCAATAGATGAGCCTGAAATTCGACACCAGACATATCACTGCTTATTGGTGTATCGTATGCAGCGGCAATATTTTTATCTGTTATCCCTATCAAAACGATTTTATCGTTAAAGACCGCGTTGGGAATGCGGTTTGAAATGACATCATGGAATGAATAGTGCTTAAAGCTCGCCGTATCATCTCCGTGGAATACTGGGTATATAGCCATTTCCTCGTTTGAAGTGATATTCAGCATACCCAATTCAAGGCTTGAACCTAAATCAACACGGATGTCTGAGACGGTCATATTGAGGTCGCGGGCAGCGATTAATAATGCGAGTGAAGGAAAATAATTGTTTTTATATTCAATGATTAATGGCGCAGAACGGGATATACCATCTGAATCCAAATTGACATTCGAAAAACCTAAGCCCGCAGCAGCTACAGCGAGTTCATTAAAAGGGCGGTGGAGTTTATTGGCAAGAATAGGGCTAAATGGGGCGCTTCCGTGAGATACATTTTTGATAATAAGGGGCTTTAAAAATGTTGGGACGGGGGCATTTGTATTTGTTGGTTTGTTATCAAATAGCATGGACATATACACGTTGCCACTTTTTTGAGTGGCAGACGTAAGCATATAGTCGCCATCCATGGCGCGTATTCGAGCTTCTATTTGTGAAGTATTAGAGTTTTGGTTGTTCTGGCGTAGAAGGGCTGCAAATTGCGCATTATTGGCGTTGCGCTGCTTTTGAGTAAAAGGTACATCTAGGCCGATAATTCGCGCATTCGCATGAGATAACTTCTTGATAATATTTGAGAATTCAGATCTTGGCCACGGCCACCTCCCCATGTGTTCTATGGAGGTCTCATCAATATCAATGATGACAATATGCTCGCTAGCAGGCAGGCGGTTGGCATTTGCTGCAATATCATAAACAGCGAAATCTAAAGATTTTAAWGGGYYAAARCTTGTGYTATAGGCAAAGCCAAAAAGCAATGTTAATAGTGCCCCAACAAACCAGTTAGATTGCCAAAAAGCTCGATTATTCAATGAGATCGCCCCCCTTTCTCATGCACTATAGCATTTTAACTGCGTAAGTGCCAAACACTATCGTAGTGTGCATATTTTATCGGTTAGACTCAAGCATTGATTTGATTGTTTAAGTGAGATTAAATGTTGACATCATGGGTGGCGATTCGTACCGTTCGCGCCGCATTATTCCCCGATAGTTCAGCTGGTAGAACGGTGGACTGTTAATCCATATGTCGCAGGTTCGAGTCCTGCTCGGGGAGCCAGTTGAGTGTTTTAAGAAGTCCTATATAGCCTGTTAGCCTAGTGTTAGCAGGCTTTTTTATTGCCTATAGGTTTGTTAAGGTTCTATACTGTCCGCATAAGTACCGACAAAAAGACGGTATTTATGACGGTACTTTTCTAGCGTTTCATGTCAGTCAAAAAAAGTACCGTCACAAGGTAGGTGACGACATGGCATTATCTGATGTAAAAATTAAAGCCGCAGAAGTACCGAAAGACAAAAAACAGGTTAAAATAAGCGATAGCGGTGGCCTTTATTTGCTTGTGAAAGCATCTGGAAAATATTGGCGGCTGGATTACCGTTTCGGCGATAAACGCAAAACCATGGCTATCGGCGTATATCCACAGGTTAGTCTGAAAGAAGCTCGCGCCAAACGCGAATCAGCCAAGAAATTATTGGAACAGAATATTGACCCCAGCCAGAGTAAGCAATCAGACCGGCGCAA